>NZ_DJDN01000002.1:0-3168 GCF_002431095.1 Pantoea sp. UBA5923
CGCTCTTCCGATCTTGTTTCACTTCAGCGAAGAACTGACGCGGATCGAGGACCCCTTTGGCCTCGGTCCTTATATGAGCCTGCTTCCGGCTATATTTGCCGAAGTTATCTGCCCGATTTTTATCCTGCTCGGCCTGTTTACCCGACTCGCCTGCCTGCCGATTATCGGCGTGCTGCTGGTCGCCATGGCCGTTGTCCACCCCAACTGGAGCATTGCTGAAGGCCAGTTTGGCTGGCTGCTGCTGATTATCTTCACCACGCTGGCCATTACCGGGCCGGGTCAGTGGCGCATCGGCTCCGACGCGCGCAGAGAGGTACGCTATGGCGCAGGTTAACGATATCAATACCGTCACCCCGGACGAGGCGATCGCGCCCGCCCCGACGGCCGCGTCGCCCTGGCAGCCGCTGCGCCAGCCTCTGTTCCGCATGCTGTGGATAGCGACGGTCGTCTCTAATATCGGCTCATGGATGAATGACGTCGGCATCAACTGGACCATGCTGACGCTCAGCGCCGATCCGCTCAACGTGGCGCTGGTGCAGGCGGCAAGCAGCCTGCCGATGTTCCTGTTCGCGCTGCCCTCCGGCGTGCTGGCGGATATTATCGATCGCCGCAAATACCTGCTCTTTTCACAGCTGTGGGTGTTTATCGCCGCCGCCGGTCTGGCTTTACTCTCCTTTACCGGGCAGGTTACGCCGCTGGTGTTGCTGATTGCCGCCTTCCTGATGAGCGCTGGCGCGGCGATGAGTTCGCCGCCCTTCCAGGCCATCGTGCCGGATCTGGTCAGCAAGGAGGAGCTTGGCCCTGCCATTGCGCTGAACTCGCTCGGCATCAACATCAGCCGCGCCATCGGCCCGGCGCTCGGCGGCCTTATCCTGTCGTTCGCGGGGCCGTGGATGGTCTTTATGCTAAACGCCCTCTCCGTACTTGGCGTGGCCTGGGTGCTCTACCGCTGGAAAGAAGCGCCCAGCGTGCAGCGGCTGCCGCCGGAGCACTTCTTTTCGGCGGTGCGCGCGGGCCTGCGCTACGTGCACGCCGCGCCGGTGCTGCGCAACGTGCTGGTACGCACCGTCGCCTTCTTCGTCTTCGGCAGCGCCGGCTGGGCTTTGCTGCCGCTGGTGGCGCGCCGCGAGCTGGGGCTTGGCCCGGGCGGCTACGGCATTATGCTCGCCTGCATCGGCGTGGGGGCCATCAGCGGCGCGGTGCTGCTGCCGCGGCTGCGTAAACGGCTCAATCCCGATCGGCTGATGGTGCTGGCGAGCCTGATGTTCGCTGCGACCATGCTGGCGCTCGCCTTTATCAGGCACTTCTGGCTGCTGAACGCCTTTGAGTTTTTTACCGGCTTCGCGTGGATCGCCGTACTCTCGACGCTGAATCTGGGGGCGCAGCGCAGCGCTGCCCGCTGGGTTAAAGCGCGCGCGCTGGCGGTCTATCTCACCGTTTTCTTTGGCTCAATGACGCTGGGCAGCGCCGTCTGGGGCCAGCTCGCTGCCCGCTACGGTATCCCGGTCTCGCTCTGCGTCGCCACGCTGGGCATGGCGCTAGCCAGCCTTACCGTACTGCGCTGGCGTCTTGATAAGGATCCCGATCTCAACCTCGACGTCAGCGAGATCAGCGAGCCGGTTCCGGCGCTCGATATTCATCACGATCGCGGGCCGGTGCGGGTGAGCTACGAGTATCAGATCCGCCAGGGCGACGCGCACGCCTTTACCCTCTGTATGCAGGATATGAGACGCGTCCGCCGCCGCGGCGGCGCCATCAACTGGGCGGTCTATGAAGATATTCTTCAGCCGGGCCTTTTCGTTGAGACCTTTGTGGTGGGTTCCTGGATGGAGCATCTGCGCCAGCTTGAGCGCTACACCATGAACGACCAGAAAATTCAGAACCGCGTTTATGCATTCCACCAGGCCGAACAGATGCCGGTTGCGCGTTATCTGGTTGCGCCTGAATAACAGCTGCTTTTTATTCAACATCACAAGGAAAAGACAATGAGCACGATTAAAACTGCTGACGGTACGCAAATCTATTTTAAAGACTGGGGCAACGGTAAGCCCGTTCTGTTCAGCCACGGCTGGCCGCTGGATGCGGATATGTGGGACACCCAGATGAACCTGCTGGCGGAAAACGGCTACCGCGTCATCGCGTTCGATCGCCGTGGTTTCGGCCGCTCCGATCAGCCGTGGACCGGCTATGACTACGACACGTTCGCATCAGATATCAACGACCTGATTACCCATCTCGATCTGCAGAACGTAACGCTGGTGGGTTTCTCCATGGGCGGCGGCGACGTGGCGCGCTACATCAACAACTACGGCTCGGCGCGCGTTGATAGCCTGGTGCTGCTGGGCGCGGTCACGCCTGCCTTTGGCAAGAGGGAAGATTTCCCGCAGGGCGTGGATCTGTCGGTATTCGACGGCATTCTGGCCGGGTTGCGCAACGATCGCGCGCAGTTTATCAGCGACTTCGCCGTTCCTTTTTATGGCACCAATGCCGGACAGACCGTCTCTGACGGCGTGCTGACGCAGACCCTGAATATCGCGCTGCTGGCGTCGCTCAAGGGTACGCTGGAGTGCGTTAAGGCGTTTTCCACCACCGATTTCCGTCCCGATATGGCGAAAATCGACGTGCCCACGCTGGTTATCCACGGCAGCAACGACCAGGTGGTGCCGTTCGAAACCACCGGCAAGCTGGCCGCAGAGATGATTGAGGGCGCGCAGCTGAAGGTGTACGACAATGCGCCACACGGCTTTGCGGTAACGCATGCCGATCAGCTGAGCACCGATCTGCTGGCGTTCCTCAAGACCCTTTCATAACGCGTTCCATTTCCACGCCAGTAACAACAGCCATACGTCGCCGTATGGCTGTTTTACTCTCTGCTGAGATCGGCTTATTTATTGATATCTTTCATGGCCAACGCCGTCATCACCAGCAGCGTTGACGTAAATGAAGCGTTTACCAGTAAGGCGGTCAGCATCTTTTTTTCCTCTATCCGCTATTGAGTTAAAAGCGCATCGCACATTTTAAAGCGCTTCCGCGACCGACATCTGGCCAGCTTCTTTCTCTATCAGCCGCATCAGAAGCGAGATCCGGCGATCGGTCCGTTCAGGGGTATCCGGCGGCAGATGATATTGCAGGCTATAGAGCTTCCCCTTCTCGTTGAAAAAATCGACG
>NZ_DJDN01000078.1:0-76000 GCF_002431095.1 Pantoea sp. UBA5923
CACGTTGTCGGCTACGTCTCCAAGATTAACGACCGCGATGTGGCGCGCCTCGATAAAGAGGGCAAATGGCCGAACTACGCCGCGACGCACGATATCGGCAAGCTCGGCATCGAAAGCTACTACGAAGATGTGCTGCACGGCATTACCGGCTATGAAGAGGTCGAGGTGAACAACCGCGGCCGCGTGATCCGCCAGCTGCATGAGCAGTCGCCGCAGGCGGGACGCGACATCTGGCTGACCATCGATCTTAAGCTTCAGCAATATATCGAAACGCTGCTGGCCGGCAGCCGCGCCGCGGTGGTGGTCAGCGATCCGCGCACCGGCGAGATCCTGGCGATGGTCTCCACACCCAGTTACGATCCGAATCTTTTTGTCGACGGCATTTCAGGTAAAGATTATCGCGCGCTGCTTAACGACGAAAACCGTCCGCTCTATAACCGCGCCATTCAGGCCTCTTATCCGCCTGCCTCGACGGTGAAACCCTATGTGGCGGTCTCCGCGCTTAGCGCTGGCGTAATCAACCGCAACACCAGCCTGTTCGACCCAGGCTGGTGGCAACTGCCTGGCTCGGAAAAGCGCTACCGCGACTGGAAAAAATGGGGCCACGGCCGCCTTAACGTGACCAAATCGCTGGAGGAGTCGGCGGATACCTTCTTCTATCAGGTGGCGTATGACATGGGCATCGATCGCCTGTCGGAGTGGATGAACAAATTCGGCTACGGCCACCGCACCGGCATCGATTTGCCGCAGGAGAGCGCTGGCAATATGCCGACGCGCGAATGGAAGATGAAACGCTTTAAAAAGCCGTGGTATCAGGGCGACACCATCCCGGTCGGTATCGGCCAGGGCTACTGGACCGCGACGCCGCTGCAGATGAACAAGGCGCTGATGATCCTGATTAACGACGGCGTGATAAAAGTGCCGCACCTGCTGCGCGCCACGCGCGAGGGACGCACCATGGTGCCATGGCGTCAGCCGCCGGGCGAGCCGATTGGCGATGTTCACTCCGGCTACTGGGAGATCGCTAAAGACGGTATGTATGGCGTGGCGAACCGCGCCAACGGCACAGCGCATAAAAGCTTTGCCGACGCGCCCTATAAAATCGCCGCCAAGTCCGGTACCGCGCAGGTCTTTGGTCTGAAAGAGAACGAAACCTATAACGCGCACAAGATTGCCGAGCGTCTGCGCGATCACAAGCTGATGACCGCGTTCGCTCCCTATGATAAACCGCGCGTCGCCGTCACGATGATTCTGGAGAACGGCGGCGCAGGCCCGGCGGTCGGTACGGTGATGAGACAGATTCTCGACCACATTATGCTGGGCGACAACAATACGGCTCTGCCGGACGCGGCTCCTACCCCGCCCGGCTATGAAGGTGAATAACGATGTCGATGAACGATAGTCCGCAGAAAAGATCGATCTGGACGCGTATCCACATCGACCCGCTGTTTATGCTGGTGATTCTGGCGCTGCTCGCTTACAGCGCTATTGTGATCTGGAGCGCCAGCGGACAGGATCCGGGCATGATGGAGCGTAAAATCGGCCAGATTGCGATGGGTCTGGTGATGATGCTGGTTCTGGCGCAGGTGCCGCCGCGCGTCTATGAGGGCTGGGCACCCTATCTCTATATTATCTGCGTGATACTGCTGATTGCGGTAGACGCCTTCGGCCATATCAGTAAAGGGGCGCAGCGCTGGCTCGACCTCGGCGTGGTGCGCTTTCAGCCTTCGGAGATCGCCAAAATCGCTGTGCCGCTGATGGTGGCGCGCTTTATCAACCGCGACGTTTGTCCGCCGACGTTAAAGAATACCGGCATCGCGCTGATCCTGATTTTTATGCCGACGCTGCTGGTCGCGGCGCAGCCTGACCTCGGCACCGCCATTTTGATTGCCGCCTCCGGGCTGTTCGTGCTGTTTCTTTCCGGCATGAGCTGGAAGCTGATTGGCGTGGCGGTGCTGCTGGTAGCAGCCTTTATTCCCGTACTCTGGTTCTTTCTGATGCATGACTATCAGCGCGACCGCGTGATGATGCTGCTCGATCCCGAAAGCGATCCGCTTGGCGCGGGCTACCATATTATTCAGTCCAAAATCGCTATCGGCTCTGGCGGGCTGCGCGGCAAGGGGTGGCTACACGGCACCCAGTCACAGCTGGAGTTTTTGCCGGAGCGCCATACCGACTTTATCTTCGCCGTCCTCGCCGAGGAGCTGGGCCTGGTGGGCGTGCTGATCCTGCTGGTGCTCTATCTGCTGCTGATCCTGCGCGGCCTGGTGATCGCCGCGCGCGCTCAGACCACCTTTGGCCGCGTGATGGCGGGCGGATTAATGTTGATTTTGTTCGTTTATGTTTTCGTTAATATCGGCATGGTAAGTGGTATCTTACCGGTGGTTGGCGTACCTCTGCCGCTGGTCAGCTACGGCGGCTCGGCGCTCATCGTGCTTATGGCGGGATTTGGCATTGTGATGTCGATCCATACTCACAGAAAAATGTTATCTAAAAGCGTTTAAGAGGCTGCACATGCGTAAGGAATGGCCTGCCGTTGCTCTGGCACTACTGGTTTTGACCGCCTGTACTACCACACCGGAATCGCAAAACACCGCGCCACCGCAACCGGCCTATAATGGCCCGGTAGTGGAGATTCCGGGCGTTGAACCGAAATATGAGCCCATTAATCCCGGCACCAGCCAGGATTACAGCGCGAACGGCAAGTCTTACCGTATCGTCAAAGATCCCTCTAACTTCAGCGAAGTGGGATTAGCCACCTGGTACGGCGACGAGGCGCAGGGCAAGCGCACCGCAACAGGCGAAAGCTACGATCCCGACGCGCTGAGCGCAGCGCATCCTACGCTGCCGTTGCCCAGCTATGTGCGTGTGACCAACCTCGCCAATGGTCGCCAGATCGTGGTGCGCGTCAACGATCGCGGCCCTTATATGCCGGGACGCATTATCGATCTGTCGCGCGCGGCGGGCGATCGTCTTAACATCACCAATAATACCCGCGTGCGCGTGGATTACATTAAGGTCGCGCCCGACGGCACGCTCTCCGGGCCCGGCACTATCGGCACCACCGTGGCGAAGCAGAGCTATGCCCTGCCCGCCCGGCCCGATCTCGGCGGCAATAGCGTGATGAACGGCGCCAGCGAACCTGCCGCCGCGCCGGTGCCTGCGCAGGATATTCGCGCCGTAGACAACAGCACGCTGCAGGGCGATGGCAATATGGGCGCGCCCGTCCGCAGCAGCGGCTTCCTCGGTGCGCCTCAGCCGCTGCCGAACGGCGTGCTGGAGAGTAGCGAGCCTGAACCGCAGCCTGTCGCCGCTCCCGCTGCCGCCGTAGCTGCGGCGCCTGCCGCCAGCAGCGCGACCGCACAGCCAGCTGGCAGCTTCGTGGTGCAGGTTGGCGCGATTAACGACGCTGCGCGCGCGCAGCAGATGGCGCAAAGCCTGGGACAGAAGTATGGCGTGCGCGGCACCGTCGAGGATGCAGGCAACAACGTTTATCGCATTCAGCTCGGCAGTTTTAAAAACCGCGCCGACGCCGCTGCGCTGCAGCAGCGCCTGAGCGCTAATGGCCAGGCTTCATTTATCACCAGCGCGCGTCGCTGAGCCGCCGCCGCGCTGGACATCTCTGTTAACAACAGAATGCCGAAGCAAGATGCCTGTAAAACAGGCATTTGCTATGATGAGCCACTTTTTTTTAACCTTAACTCACGGATGTTGTAGTCCATAACATGAACACGCTGAAACCCTCTCGTTTCCTGAAACGCCTGACAGTGGGATCACTGGTCGCTTTCTCGCTCAGCCACGTAGCCTTTGCTGATGACGTCAACCTCAAAACGATGATCCCGGGCGTGCCGGATATCGATGCCGAAGCCTATGTGCTGATCGACTACAACTCGGGTAAGGTACTGGCCGAGAAGAACGCTGACGCCCGTCGCGATCCCGCCAGCCTGACCAAAATGATGACCAGCTATGTGATTGGTCAGGCGGTCAAAGCGGGCAAGATCCATCAGGACGATGTCGTTACCGTCGGCAAAGACGCATGGGCGACCGGTAACCCGGTATTCAAAGGCTCGTCGCTGATGTTCCTGAAGCCTGGCGATCGCGTACCGGTTTCGCAGCTGACGCGCGGCATCGTGCTGCAGTCCGGCAACGACGCCTGCGTGGCAATGGCAGATTATGTCGCCGGCAGCCAGGACGCCTTTGTCGGCCTGATGAACAACTACGTCAAGGCGCTGGGCCTGCAGAACACCCATTTCCAGACGGTGCATGGCCTGGATGCGGACGGACAGTACAGCTCGGCGCGCGATATGGCGCTGATCGGTCAGGCGCTGATCCGCGACGTGCCGGACGAATATTCAGTTTATAAAGAGAAAGAGTTCACCTTTAACAATATCCGCCAGACTAACCGTAACGGTTTGCTGTGGGATACCAGCCTTAACGTAGACGGCATCAAAACCGGCCATACGGAAGCGGCAGGCTATAACATCGTCTCTTCCGCGACCGAAGGCCAGATGCGTCTGATCTCAGCCGTACTGGGCGGTCGTACCTTTAAAGGACGCGAAGTAGAGAGCAAAAAACTGCTCACCTGGGGTTTCCGCTTCTTTGAAACCGTGGCGCCGCTGAAGGCGGGCAAAGAGTTCGCTTCTGAGCCGGTCTGGTTCGGCAACAGCGATCGCGTACAGCTGGGCGTAGAGAAAGACGCCTACCTGACGATTCCGCGCGGCCGTATGAAAGATCTGAAAGCGAGCTATGTGCTGAACAACACTGAACTGCACGCCCCGCTGCAGAAAAACCAGGTTGTAGGCAGCATCAACTTCCAGCTCGACGGCAAAACCGTGGAACAGCGTCCGCTGGTGGTGCTGAACGAAGTACAGGAAGGCGGTTTCTTCAGCCGTATCATCGATTACATCAAACTGATGTTCCACCACTGGTTCGGCTAAGCGGCCTGGCGGTTGAAAAATCGCCACGTCGTCGCCATAACTACGTTATGATAATGCTCCCGCTTCGGCGGGAGCCTGTTTTTTATGCACCGGAGTCAATATGAAAACCAAACTGAATGAACTGCTCGAATTCCCTACCCCTTTTACCTATAAAGTGATGGGTCTGGCGCAACCGGAGCTGGTTGATCAAGTGGTTGAAGTGGTGCAACGCCATGCGCCCGGCGATTACTCGCCCGACGTAAAGCCAAGCAGCAAAGGCAACTACCACTCGGTGTCGATCACCATTAACGCCACGCATATCGAACAGGTGGAAACCCTGTATGAAGAGCTGGGCAATATCGATATCGTGCGCATGGTGCTGTAAGTGCCGGCGTCGGCAAAGGGTCTTGGTCTTGCCCTTTGCCGACGTTATACTCAGCTTTTCTTCCTGAACCGGACCGCCGTTTTGTCAGCAGATACGCTTCTTATCCGCAAGCTGGGCCAGCGCGACTGGCAACCCGTCTCCGATGCCATGCATCAGTTCACCGATCGCCGTAACAGCGACAGCCGCGACGAAGTCTGGCTGGTAGAGCATCACGCCGTATTCACCCAGGGCCAGGCAGGCAAGGCCGAGCATCTGCTGATGCCGGGCGATATCCCGGTCGTGCAGAGCGATCGCGGCGGCCAGGTGACCTATCACGGCCCAGGCCAGCAGGTGATGTACGTGCTGATTGACGTAAAGCGCCGCAAGATCGGCGTGCGTCAGCTGGTTACCGCGCTGGAAGAGACGGTCATTAATACGCTGGCGCATTTCGGCGTCGAGGCGCGCGCGCGTCCCGATGCGCCAGGCGTCTATGTCGGCGAAGAGAAAATTTGCTCGCTCGGCCTGCGTATTCGCAAAGGCTGCTCGTTTCACGGCCTGGCGCTCAACGTGGCGATGGATTTAACGCCCTTTCTGCGCATCAATCCCTGCGGCTATGCCGGAATGCGAATGACGCAGCTCAGCGCCTTTCAGCCTGGCGTCACGCCTGAAGACGTACAGCCGCTGCTGGTCGCGGCCCTCGCGCGCCTGCTGGGCTTTACGGAAGTCGAGTGGCTGGCGGCAGAAAACGCGCCGCTGCCTTAACCGCGCATGCGAATTTACAAAATTGTAACTTTTCCCGCCGCTCTACGGCTGCTTATGCCAGGCGGAACTGATATAATTTTTGAAATTTTATCAAATAAAGTTGAAAGCTTTACCGCTGGCCTGAAGCCGAAAGCTCTCATTACGCAATCCGACCGGAACCTGCAGACTTATGAGTAAACCAATTCAGATGGAACGCGGCGTCAAATATCGTGACGCAGATAAAATGGCGCTGATCCCGGTGAAAACCGTCGTGACTGAACGCCAGGAGCTGTTACGCAAGCCCGAATGGATGAAAATCAAGCTGCCTGCGGATTCCAGCCGAATCCAGGGCATCAAAGCGGCGATGCGTAAAAACGGCCTGCACTCCGTATGTGAAGAGGCCTCCTGCCCTAACCTGGCTGAATGCTTCAACCACGGCACCGCGACGTTTATGATCCTCGGCGCCATCTGTACCCGCCGCTGCCCGTTCTGCGATGTGGCGCACGGTCGTCCTAATGCGCCGGACGCTGGCGAGCCGCTGAAGCTGGCACAGACCATCGCTGATATGGCGCTGCGCTATGTGGTTATCACCTCAGTAGACCGCGACGATCTGCGAGACGGCGGCGCGCAGCACTTCGCCGATTGCATTACGGCTATCCGCGAAAAGAGCCCGTCGATTAAAATCGAAACGCTGGTGCCCGATTTCCGCGGTCGTATGGATCGCGCGCTGGAGATCCTCAACGCCACGCCGCCAGACGTCTTCAACCACAACCTGGAGAACGTGCCGCGCGTCTACCGTCAGGTACGTCCGGGCGCGAACTATGAGTGGTCGCTGAAGCTGCTGGAGCGTTTTAAAGAAGCGCACCCGGAGATCCCGACTAAATCGGGTCTGATGGTAGGTCTGGGCGAAACCAATGCGGAAATTATCGAAGTCATGCGCGACCTGCGCCGTCACGGCGTCACCATGCT
Source organism: Pantoea sp. UBA5923 (assembly GCF_002431095.1). Taxonomy (NCBI): domain Bacteria; kingdom Pseudomonadati; phylum Pseudomonadota; class Gammaproteobacteria; order Enterobacterales; family Erwiniaceae; genus Pantoea; species Pantoea sp. UBA5923. The sequence goes on from NZ_DJDN01000078.1 coordinate 6,991, forward strand.
GACGCTGGGCCAGTATCTGCAGCCGAGCCGCCACCACTTGCCGGTTCAGCGTTACGTCAGCCCTGCCGAGTTCGATGAAATGAAAGAAGAAGCGCTGGCGATGGGCTTTACCCATGCCGCATGCGGTCCCTTTGTACGCTCTTCCTACCATGCGGATATGCAGGCGAAAGGCCTGGAAGTGAAATAAACCGGGCGGCTTTATCCCGCGCAATAAAAAACCAGACGTTAAAAGGTCTGGTTTTTTTATGTCCGTGAGAAATAAATAGTTACATCTATTCTCTGGCAGTCAGCTTTTACTCTTTATGAGTAACGCGCTCTGCCGGAACATCTTCAGCCGTTGTTTTGGTTGCGGTGGGTTCTTCATCTTTCATGGCTTTTTTGAAGCCTTTGATTGCGGAGCCCAGATCGCCACCCAGTGAACGTAACTTGTTGGTGCCAAAAAGCAGTACGATGAGCGCACCGATGATCAGCAGTTTGGCAATACTGATACCTTCCATACTTTACCTTTCAACCTAAGCGAAAAATGAACAGTGCTATTTACGCGCAGAACGGCGCCAACCTCAACTAGATTCTGTAACAGAGTAAGATCGTATACGCCTCGTTAAAGGAAACGGCTCAGAAACGCCTGCGTGCGCGGATGCTGCGGTCGGGCGATCACCTGTTCGGGCGGGCCCTGCTCCACGACTACGCCGCCATCCATAAACACCACCCGATCGGCCGCTTCGCGGGCGAAACCTATCTCATGGGTCACTACGATCATGGTCAGTCCCTGATCCGCCAGCGTACGCATGGTGGCCAGCACTTCGCCCACCAGCTCCGGGTCAAGCGCTGAAGTCGGCTCGTCAAACAGCATCAGCGTTGGCTTAATTGCCAGCGCGCGGGCGATCGCCACGCGTTGCTGCTGGCCGCCGGAAAGATGGCGCGGCCAGGCGTCTGCTTTATCGCTCAGCCCGACCGTCGCCAGCAGCGAGCGCGCGCTGGCGATCGCCTCGTGACGCGGAAACTTATGCACACCTGTCGGCGCCTCGATAATATTCTGCAGCACCGTCAGATGGGGATAGAGATTGAACTGCTGAAACACCATGCCGATCTTCTGCCGCTGCTGCGCAATCTTGCGCGGCGAGAGGCGATGCAGAACGCCCTTTTTCAGCTCGTAACCAATCTGCTGGTCGCCTACCATAATCGAGCCGCCATCCATATCTTCCAGATGGTTAATGCAGCGCAGAAAGGTGGACTTTCCCGATCCGGACGGGCCGAGGATCACCACCACTTCTCCGGGATAGACATCAAGATCTATCCCCTTCAGCACCGCATTGTGACCGTAACTTTTCTGAACGTTACGCGCGCTAACCAGGGGCGCGACAGTACTCATAGGTCCTCCTTTTGCAGCAGACGTGCGTCAGAGAGCGGCGTGGCTGAACGGGATTTTGCCACCTCTACCGTGCGGCGCGTGCCGCGCGCATAGTAGCGTTCTATCGCCGACTGGCCGACGTTAAGGATTGAGGTAATCAGCAGATACCAGAGCACCGCCACCATCAGCATCGGAATAATTTCAAAGGTGCGGTTATAGATCGCCTGCACTGAATAGAGCAGATCGCCCATGGCGATAACGCTCACCAGCGAAGTCGCTTTGATCATACTGATAAGCTGGTTGCCGCTGGGGGGAATAATGGCGCGCATCGCCTGCGGAATAATGATGCGCCGCAGCGCGCGGCTGCGACTCATGCCGAAGGCCTGCGTGGTCTCCACCTGGCCGTTATCTACCGACAGCAGACCGGCGCGGATAATCTCCGCCATATAGGCGGCTTCGTTCAGCGCCAGTCCAGCGATGGCCGCCGTCAGCGGCGTGATCAGGTCGTTGGTGTTCCAGCTGGCCCAGGTGATGGAGGTCCAGGGCAGCGTCAGGGAAATGGTCGGAAACAGCGTCGACAGGTTGTACCAGAATATCAGCTGCACCAGCAGAGGCGTGCCGCGAAAGAACCAGATATAAAGGCTGGCGATGGAACTCAGCAGGCGGTTCTGCGACAGACGCCACACCGCCAGCAACAGCCCCAGCGCGGTGCCGAGGATCATCGAGACGACGGTTAAACCGAGCGTGATCTCCAGTCCTTTCAGCACCGAGGCCTCGGTAAACCACTGCAGTACCACCTTCCATTCAAAGTTTGGGTTAGTCGCCACCAGCCAGAGGAAATCAGAGGCGACAATCAGCGCCACAATCCAGGAGACCCAGCGTCCCCAGGCGGGCGCGCTGCGAGCGAACGCCACGTCGCGCTGCTGCACGTCGGCCTTATCCCTGGCTCGTGTATCCTGGGTCATTGGACTCATTTTGCCGCCCCTTTCGCCAGGTTCAGACCCGGCGCGCTAATCATATTGCCGTCCAGCTTCCACTTTTTCATAATGGCGGCGTAGGTGCCGTTCTGGTAGAGCACCTGATAGCCATCCAGCACTACCTGCCCCAGCGGCGATCCTTTCGGCACTACCGTCCCCTGATAGATATCACCAAAGCCGTTTTTTTGCCCTTTGCCCGCCAGCTCAAGCTGGCCGCTGGCCTGTTCGATGAACCAGGTCAGCGGCGCCTGCGAAGAGAAAAAGGCGTCAGAGCGCTTCGAGCGTACGGCAAGAATAGAGGAGGGCTGGTCGGTAAAAGACTGCACAACTACGGCTGGCTTGCCTGCCGCCACGCACGCCTCCGACTGTTTGCGGATCACCTGCTCTGCCGAGCCTGCCGCCATCACCGCAATGCGTTTGCCGCAGGTATCTTCCAGCCCGTTAATCTTCTGCGGATTCCCCTTCTGCACCCCGAACACCACGAACTCCTGTACGAAGTCGATAAAGTCTACTTTCTGCTGGCGATCCGGGTAGTCGCCTATCGGGCCGATCGCCAGCTGGTAGCGTCCGGAGTTAATGCCAGAGAGTACGCCCGAAAGACCACTGACCGTCGCGTGTTCGATTTTTACCCCCAGCAGCTGGCTCAGCGCCGTGGTCAGGTCGGCGGAGGCACCGTCCATCGCATGCGGGCCATTGACAATTTCATAAGGCGGGAAGGATCCGTTGTTGACAGAAATCATCTTGCCCGCCTGCTTAATGGCGTCGGGCAGACGGTCATGCAGCGCCTGGTCGACCTTTTGCGTCGGGATAGCCTCGTCGGCATGGGCCAGCGAGGCGCTCAGGCCAAGCGCCAGCAGGATGGCGATTGCACTCTTTTTCACGATGGTTTCTCCCAGGCGTTGTTATTCTTTTTTAAGTTCCGGGCGGGCAAAGCGGCGGTTCTCAAGAACCGGCAGTACGCTGCGCGCATAGGCGATGCGTTGCGGATCGAGGTCGGCAAAGACCAGCGCGGCTGATTCCGGTGCTTTGGCGATGGCGACACCAAGCGGATCGATCGTCAGGCTGTTGCCGATGTTGCGCGGGCCGCACTCGCCCACCGCCACCATATAGCAGGTGTTTTCCAGCGCACGCGCCGTGGTGAGCAGCTCCCAGTGCATCTCTTTCAGCGGGCCTTTCACCCAGGCGGCGGGAAGCACCAGCACCTCAGCGCCGTCAAGCGCCAGACGCCGCGCCAGCTCCGGGAAGCGCACGTCATAGCAGGTCATCAGCCCTACCTTCATGCCCGCCACCTCAATTAGCGGAGGAATAACATGGCCGGGATTAACGCGCTGTGACTCCTGCATAGCGAAGGCGTCATACAGATGCAGCTTTTCATAGGCGGCGATGATTTCGCCATTGCGCAGCGCAACCAGCACGTTCAGCGCTTTATCGCCCTCGGTCGGTACATGAATGCTCATCATAGTGGTGAGTGTACTACCCTGGCTTTTCGCCAGCAGCTGCGTCAGAAAAGGGCCATCCAGCGGCTGGGCGGCCTTCAGCACCAGATCCGGATCGGCAATATCGCGCGCCAGCACCCCTTCCGGCAGCACCAGCAGATCGGCACCGCCTGCTTCGGCGCGCGCCATCAGATCGAGGCAAACAGCCGCGTTTTCCTGCCATTCGCGGCTGACCGCAAACTGTCCCATCGCTACTTTCATCATACTTTCCCCTTACTGGCCGCCGGGAAGATCGCTTCCGGCGTCAGGCGCGTTTTCGTCAGACCCTGTTGATAAAGCTCACCGGCAAAGTCCGCTATCATCTTCTTGTTAACCTCAAATCCGTTCTGATTCCAGCTGGCGGGCAATTCCTGCGCGGTGCGTCGCAAATCATCCAGCAGCCAGGGCGTGGTGTCGGCGTACTTCTCTCGCTTTTTCATCCAGATCTGCCATGAGCGGTCGATAATCTCGCTGAGCGCCTGCGGCAGCCAGGGAAAAGCCTCGGCCAGCGCGGGCTTGAGAGCCAGGATATGGATGCCCGGCACATAGCCGACCCGGTTGAAATAGTCGCGCTCGGCCTGCCAGAAATTGGCCTGAAGCTGGCGCAGCCCTGAACCGGGCAGGAAAAAGCCTTCCGGCATAAAAGGCGTAAATATGGCGTCCAGCTCCCCCGTCCGCAGCAGATCCAGCAATGGCCGCTCATTCGGCGCGGCTTCGATGCGCCCAGGACGACCAAATCCCGCCAGACGATCGACGATCGGGTACGCTTCCGTAAGGCGACCGGCAAACCAGTATGCATCCTCGATCTCCACCCCTGCTTCACGCAGTACGGCGCGCGTCCAGGTATTGCCGGAGTCCTGCCAGCCGGTGACGCCGATGCGCTTGCCTTTAAGCTGCGCGGGCGTAGTGAGCGGGCTGTCATCGGTGGTGATAATGCAGCGCTGGCGAAAGCCGCGCATCAGGAAGTGCGGCAGTCCCAGCAGGCCGGTTTCGCCACGGGCGCGCCCCTGCGCATAGCGGCTGAAAGAGACTTCTCCGCCGTCATAATCCGGGCTGTCGGCCAGGTTATCGACCAGCGTGCCGACGCGATCGATAACCAGCTGAAACGCCTCCGACGTGATATCGCCCAGTGCCAGCGGCGTAAAGTAATCCCAGTCGCGCACGGCCAGTCTGACGATTAATTTGCTCATATTTGCCCCGTTGGCAGGTCACTCTGCCGTTGCGATGATTTATTCACCAAATAGTGCTTGAATTTGATACTAATTCGGGAATACTTATCTGAACAATCATTAATTTGTTACTGAACAAAGTTTTTTCTTATGACGCAAACGGTAGATATTAACTGGCTAAGCGAGCAAATAAACGATGCGTCTGTGAAAGGCATCGCGCTGGCGGCCTCTACGCTAATCCGCGAAGGCAAAATTGCGGTGGGTATGCAGATGCCCGCGGTGCGCGAGCTGGCGGAAAAGTTGGGCGTCAGTCCGGCGACGGTGTCGGCGGCCTGGGGACAGCTTAAAAAGCAGAAGGTGCTGGCGGGCAAAGGGCGCAGCGGCGTCTGGGTATCCGGCAATACGGTGATGCCGCGCCCGATTCGCTTTGAAAAAATTGGCAACTACGGCGATAACATCCGCGCCGATCTGGCGATGGCCTCGCCTGATCCAGCGCTGCTGCCCGATCTTCAACCCGCTCTGCTGACCGCGCTGCAGTCGCCGCATCTCAACAGCTATTTACGCGAGGCGATTTCGCCCGTACTGCTTTCAGCCATACGGCCGCGCTGGCCCTATTTAGCCGAAGCGTTTCTGGCGACGGATGGCGGTTTCGATGCGATGAATCTGGTGGTGCAGACGCTGGTATCGCCGGGCGATCGCGTGGTTATTGAAGATCCAACTGCAACGCGTCTGCTGGATATGCTCGACAATGTCGGTGCGGAAATCCTGCCGCTGGCCTGCGACGATGAGGGACCGCTGCCGGACAGGCTCGCCGCGCTGCTGCAGAAGTCGCCGGTCATGGTGATCTATCAGCCGCGCACCCACTCCGCCACCGGCAACAGCATTAGCGTCGCGCGTCGGGCTGCGCTGGCGCAGACGCTGGCGCAGAGTGCTACGTTGATTGTCGAAGATGACGGCATTGGCGATCTGTCCGCGACCGCGGCATGGAGTCTTGGCTCTGTTTTCCCTGACCGTACCCTTCACGTTCGCTCGTTTTCCAAAGCCTATGGCCCAGATCTTCGGCTGGCGGTGCTCTCCTCCACTGCCGAGATGGTGCGGCGTATTCAGGCCTGGCGCAATTTCGGCGTCAGCTGGACCAGCCGGATTTTGCAGGACAGCGTTGCATGGCTGCTGCAGGATGCCGCCACGCAGGAGAAGATCGCCGTAGCGCAGACGCAATATCGCCTGCGCCGGGAAATGATGCTGTCGGCGCTGGCGGCACGCGGACTGAATCTGCCGATGCGCGACGGGCTAAGTATTTGCATACCGGTGGCGTCAGAGCAATATGCCATGATCACCCTGGCGGCGCGGGGCATTGCCGTGTTGCCAGGAGAACGCTGCCGGCTGGGGCCGTCGCAGTTTATCCGCGTCAGCATCGCCTGCCTGCAGGAGGCACAGGTGGAGATGCTGGCCAGCGCGCTGGCTATTGCTGCCGGACGTGAGCTGAGGCTCAGCTCAGACCTTTAATATGGTAGCGCGGCGACTCGACATAGCCTTCGCGCATGTAAAACTGATTCGCCTTTAAGCGCGATGCGTGACAGTGCACTTCCATGCGATCGCATCCGCGCTGCGCCGCCATCGCTTCGGCGTGCTGTAACAGCTGCTGCCCAACCCCCTTGCTGCGCTCCCCTTCAGCGATGCAAAAGTAGCTGATGCGAGCGAAGTCGCCCGCCAGCGCCAGCTGCGGAATAAAATGCATCGACAGGAATCCCAGCACCTGCGTCCCATGCTCCGCCACCAGCAGCATTTCGTCGGGGTCGCTGCTGAGCTGGGCAAGGCGCTTATCGATAAAGCTTTCAGTGCCGCCGTAGCCTAATTCCGCCAGCAGCGCGCTGAGCGCAAAGCTGTCTTTCGCCTGTGCCAGACGTATGTTCATCCTGTCTCCTCAAGTAGATAGAACTGCCGCTCTGTTATATAGCGTAGGCGGGAAAAAAGCTGCAAGTAAGGGTTGTTATAATAATGTTACAAGGCTTTTATGTGACTGACGCCGCAGATTCGTTAAGCAGAGCAATCTGTCACAGAAGATTAAGGCTGCGTTAATCTTTCCCTGCGAATCTGAAGCTGTGAGCCTGGTCGGGAGAGAACGCCATGAAAATGATGATACCGCGAAGCCTGGAGGAAGCGATGGCGCTGTTGCTGGCGCTGGGTAGCGTAGTGGGCGGCTTGTACAGCTTTTTGCAGGCATAAAAAAACCCGCCATGCGGCGGGTTTTTGAAATTCTGACTGTTAACTTACAGGCTGATAACGTTAGCAGCAGATGGGCCTTTGGCGCCTTCGGTGATTTCAAACTCTACGCGCTGACCTTCAGCCAGAGTTTTAAAACCGTTGCTCTGGATAGCAGAGAAGTGTACGAACACGTCTTTGCTGCCATCTTCTGGAGTAATGAAACCGAATCCTTTGGATTCATTAAACCACTTAACGTTACCTTTAATCTTGGACATCTATATTACCTTTACATGAAAAATGGACACTAAACTGTGTCGGCGTCTAGTACAGCAATTGCAGTGACATTTGTCCAGTGAGAATTGATGAAAAAGTGATAAATATCGCCTTTTTTCTCTTACTCCCGCTTTCCTGCCACCATCAAAAATTTAAAACTGAAACCTCAGCCAGGCGAAGAAGACGTTGCCGTTGTTGTAAGTCCCTGGAATATAGGTCATCTGAAAATTCAGCGGGCCATATCCCACCGAAGCCAACGGCAGCAGCGCAGGGACAGGGATATAATTCCAGTTATGACGCGCCGTCACGCCTGCGGTATAGCCTGCCCCCAGATGAAAGCGCTGGTCGCTTAACGGACGCCAGGTCGCTTCCCAGCCATAGCCGCTAAAAGGCTCCCACTTATTAAACGAATCTTTAAACGCCATCAGATAGAGGCCGTGCCAGTTGCCTTTTTCGTCATAACGGGAGATCCCCCCGCCCGCGCCCCAGGGCCGCTCATTGTAGCGATTGATATGCTCGTCGTCGTAGGTCCAGCGGTTATGCCAGGTAATGGCAGGCAGATAAAAATCTTTATTCTGCGGCTGCTCCCAGGTCTGCTGCACATTATTGCTGAAGGTGTTCCAGCCGCTTTCAACGCTCTGCGTCAGGGTCGCGGCATGGAGTGAAAAGGAGAAAATAAACGCAGAGCACGTTCCGGCAACGGGGCTCAAAAAAGACCGGTTCACAACTGTTTTCCTGTACAAATCGACGGCGGTTTGCCCGGCTTGCTCCTTTCAGGTCGCGCGCATCGTGGGTGAGTAAAATCCTGTGTCATAGACGCAATTATGCTCAACCGAAACCAAACACAGGCAAAACAGCAAGAGAAAACGCGTGTTTTCTGGCGCATCAGCCAGGCTGTTAACAACTATTCAATGCCTTTTCAGGTGGATTCCGGCATGCCGCAGCGCCCCAAAATCACTTATCTTAACAATAACGCTCAGCAACAGTTAAAAAGTTAACCATACCTCCCAAAAGATAACGCGCATTAATTGTTTAGGATTTTTGATAAATAAAAGGGCGGGGTTTGTTAGAATAGCGCCTGTTCGTTTCAGGCAATGAGAGCATTGATATGGTGATGAAGATTCGCTGCACCGCCTGCGGCAGCGCAAAGTTTACTTTTACCGATGATCCTTCCGCAGAACCAGCGCTTCATGGCGCACGCTGCGCCAGCTGCAACAAGCGCCTGACCGCGCAAGATTTGTTGCCGAATACGCCGATTGATCCCATTACGCGCTGTCTGGTTTCGCAGATGAAAAAGAAGGATACGAGCAAGGGCACCTGAGCGGTGCCCCCGTTGATTCAGAAGATTAACTTAAATACACCAGTCAGCGTCAGTAACCCTACGATGAAGATAATGGCGATAATCCACAAAATTATTTTCATATCCATATTCCTTTGCCAGTAAAAAACCTTACAGGATAAGAGTATAGCTTATCGCTGCGTTTTTGCCGGTCTGCCCGCCGCTGCGGCTGATGCCCGCGCTTTCCAGAAAAGCCCGATCTATTTCTGCGACGCCGGTCGCAGCAGTTGCTTTTTTGACCACCTCGCGCTTCGTTTTGACCTTTGCGACCCGCTAAACTTTTAGCGGCAAAGGCAGGCCTCTGCGAGAACCAACGTAAGTCGAGCAACAAGGAGACATTATGAGTACGATTAATACCAGTATGGGACGCTACAGCCTTAAAGCGAAAAATGCGGGCGATCATATTAAAGGATCTTTCGCTATCAATGATGAAGGCGGCACGCAGCTCACCATGCAAGAGTTTGATGAGCACTATCTGGATGATGTCGTCAACAACGTGATCTACCCCGTTACCGGCGGTAATCGCGACATTACGCGCGCGCTGCGTGAGCAAATGGTGAAAGCCGGTTTTGAACAGCCGCATTGACGCTCGCCCTGGGCCACACCCTGTGGCCCTTCTCTTCTGCTGAACGCTCTACACTTGCCGTTGCCGTTTTTTGGTCGCAGGATGCGGTTGTACCCATAAAAAGGAGAAACGAAGGTGAGTGAACTCTATCGTATCAATGCCGCGCGGCTGCACCAGTTTGTGCAGGCGATCTGGCTGCATGCCGGCAGCGAATCTGACGAGGCGCGCCTGGTGGCGGATCATCTGGTGGCGGCGAATCTGGCCGGACACGATTCCCACGGCGTCGGCATGATCCCCAGCTATATGACCTCGTTCAGTCAGGGGCATCTGCAGCTTAATCAGCATCCGGTGCTGGAGAAAGATGCAGGCGCGGTGCTGACTTTTCACGCCCGTTCCGGCTTTGGCCAGGTAGCCGCTTTTGAGGCGATGCAGCAAGGCATTGCGCGTGCGAGACAGTCAGGCATCGCCGCGGTCGGCCTGCACCATTCACATCATATTGGCCGAATCGGTCACTGGGCAGAGCAGTGCGCGGCGGCAGGTTTTATCTCATTCCATTTCGTCAATGTGATGGGCGATCCGATGGTGGCACCGTTCGGCGGCAGCGATCGCCGTTTCGGCACGAATCCATTCTGTGCCATCTTTCCGCGCCGTAACGCCAGCCCGCTTTTGCTCGATTTTGCCACCAGCGGCATCGCCTTTGGCAAAACGCGCGTCGCCTACAATAAAGGGGTCGACGTGCCGCCTGGCTATCTGATCGATCATCAGGGCAAGCCTACCGAACACCCTGCCGTCATGCATGAAGCGCCCTACGGCTCGCTGCTGCCGTTTGGCCTGCATAAAGGCTACGCCCTGGCGACCCTGTGTGAGATCCTCGGCGGCGCGCTCTCCGGCGGGCGAACCACCCATGACGAAACGGTGCTCGCCAGCCATGATGCAATCTATAACTGCATGACCACCATTATCCTTAACCCGGACGCGTTCAACGCGCCGGCGATGCAGGAAGAGGCGGAAGCCTTTCTTGAGTGGGTGAAGCGGTCGCCGCAGAGCGGCAGCGAGCCGATACAGGTACCAGGGGAATGGGAAGAGGCGAATCGCGCGCTGCGCGAGCGTGACGGGATCCCACTGGACGCCAACAGCTGGCAGCAAATTTGCGCGGCGGCGAAACAGGCAGGCATGCCTGAAGAGGAGCTGGCCGCGTTTCGCGCGCTGGCCAGCTAAGGCTATCCGCCGGGCAGCGCGCCCGGCGGCTGGTTTTAAATCACATACGACAGCAGCATACAGCCCACCAGACCGCACACAGAAATAATGGTTTCCAGCGCGGACCAGGAACGGATGGTTTCGCCAATTGTCAGGTTAAAATACTCTTTAAACAGCCAGAAGCCGGGATCGTTGACGTGGGAGAAAATAACGCTGCCCGAGCCGACCGCAATAACCATCAGTTCCGGGCTGGCGCCGCTGCTGGCGATCAGCGGCGCGACAATGCCGCCCGCGGTGATCGCCGCCACGGTGGCGGATCCCAGGGCAATACGCAACACGGCGGCAATTGACCAGGCCATAAAGATCGGCGAGACATTGCTCTCCTGCATCATCGCGGCAATATATTTATCAACGCCGCTGTCCACCAGCACCTGCTTGAACGCCCCGCCGCCGCCGATAATCAGCAGCATCATAGCGATGATTTTTATCGAGTCGGTAATGGTGCCCATTACCTCATCCATGCTGCGCCCGCGGTTCAGGCCGAAAGTGAAAATCGCAATCAGCACCGCAATCAGCGTCGCCATCACCGGATCGCCAAAAAACTCCGCATAAGGCAGCAGCGCATGCCCTTTCGGCAACGCCATTTCCGCCAGCGCACGCAGCGCCATCAGCACCACCGGCACCAGCGCGGTCCAGACGCTGACGCCGAAGCCCGGCATCTCCTCTTCGCTGAAAGTTTTCGGGTTATAGAGCCCTTCCGGAATGGGCTTATCGATGCTTTTCAGAAAGCGGGCGTAAACCGGTCCGGCAAGAATCACCGTTGGGATGCCGAGCAGCGTGCCCCACAGCAGGGTTTTGCCCATATCGGCGTTGAACAAGGTGGCAATCGCCGTCGGGCCGGGGTGCGGCGGCAGGAAACCGTGTGTCACTGACAGGGCGGCCGCCATCGGCACGCCGACGAAGAGCAGCGGCACGCGCGCAGACGCGGCGATGCTAAAGACCAGCGGCAGCATCAGCACGAATCCCACTTCATAGAAGAGCGCGAAGCCAACGGTAAAACCGGTCAGCACCAGCGCCCACTGGATATGCTGTTTGCCGAACTTCTCAATCAGCGTCGTGGCGATGCGCTGCGCGCCGCCGCAGTCAGCCAGCAGCTTGCCGAGCATGGCGCCAAATCCCATGATGAGCGCCAGGCTGCCGAGCGTGCCGCCGACGCCGTTTTTAATTGAAAGGATGACTTTATTGACCGGCATGCCCTGCATCATGCCAACCACCAGCGCCACCAGAATCAGCGCGATGAATCCATTGAGTTTGAAGCGAATCATCAGCAGCAGCAGCAATGCTACCCCGATCGCCACAATAAGTAATGGCATAGCTTTTCTCCACCTTACTGACCGGCCAGCGCCAGCAGCATATTGTTATCATGGGTCCGAATCGGACGTTGGGTACGGCATCGAAAAAATGGTTTACAGTCTGACATAACTGTTACCAGTAACATGTTAAGGGTAACATCCTGTTGAAAGCACCTCCCACTGCGGTTGAATTTCTGTTTTGCGAAGGTGATCAACTTTTCGTCGCAGCGATATCGGAAAGTTTGCCGCTGCCGGACGCTGGCTTTTAGATACACTCTGATTTTCCCTTTTAACTTAAGGATGTTGCGGTGAGTGAGAACCTGAGCGAGCTGTACAGCAATCAACGAACCCTCTCTGGACGCGGAAGCATCAATAAGCTGGTGCCGCTGCTGAGCGCCGATCCACAGCCTACGCTGCTGTTCTGCGGCCGCTCTTTTCTTAACGGGCCGATCTATGCGCGACTGAAAAACGAGTTAAACGATCTCATTATTGGTTATGAAATCGTGGCGCATGAAGCGTCACCGGCTGAGATTGATGCCTGGGTCACACGCTGGCGCGGTCATGTGGATCGCGTGGTGGCAATTGGCGGCGGCAGCGTTATCGACGCGGCCAAAGCTTTTAGCGCCATGATGCAGCACCCGCTGCCCACCGCGCGCTATCTGGAAAAAGTCGGCGATACGCCGGTGCAGGCGGTTACGCTGCCGCTGATCGCCGTACCGACGACTGCTGGTACCGGCAGCGAGGCGACACAGAACGCGGTGGTGACCGATCAACACGACATCAAGGTGAAGGCTTCGCTGCGCCATCCGGTATTTGTGCCGCAGGTGGCGATTCTCGATGCGGATCTGCTGAAAGGCGCGCCCGATAAGGTACTGGCGACCTGCGGCATCGACGCCTTCACCCATCTGTTTGAGGCCTGGCTCTCAGGCAAGGGCAATCTGTTTACCCGACAGCTGGCGCTGACCGGGCTGAAGCTCTTCGTTCAGGCCTGGCCCGCGCTGAACCGTGATGATGCGCAAGGCGATACGGCGCGCGAAGCGATGATGATGGCCTCCTGGCTCGGCGGCGTCAGCCTCAGCAGCGCCGGCCTGGGCGTTATCCACGGCATTGCGGGCGAACTGGGCGCGATCAAGCCCTACCACCATGGCGAAGTTTGCGGTCGCCTGCTCTTTCCGTTCCTTGATTTACTGGCAGAAAGCCGCGAGCCGCAACAGCAGCAGCTGATGCAGGCGCTCCATCAGGAACTCTTCACCGAACCGGAAGCCCAGCCGGCGCGCTTCCTGAAAAACTGGCTGCAACAGCAGGCTATTATCCCTTTCTGGCAGGAGCCTCAGACGCTGAGCAATGAGGATGTTGAATGGATTCTGGCGCGCGCCAACAGCAAAAACTCGCTGGTGAATTACAGCCAGCAGGCGATGCGCGCGATGCTTATGCAGGGATGGGACGTGACTTCAGCATAGCGAGAACGGGCAGCTCAGCTGCCCGTCAGCGTGGCCTTTACGCGAATGGCGGTTCGCCCGCCAGCATCTTCTCGATGACCTGCAATACGCCCGCGTCGCTGTTGGCGGGCGCGGCATAGCGCGCCGCCTCTTTTACCCGCTGCGGCGCGTTTGCCATGGCGAAACTAAAACCAGACTGTCTGAGCATTTCCAGATCGTTGCCGCCGTCGCCGAACGCCAGCACCTGCTGATGATCGATGCCCCAGCGCTGCGCCAGAATATTCAGGCCGTTGGCTTTGTGATGGCCCGGCACAATCAAATCCACCGAGCCGTGTCCGCTTGAGGTTGCCGCCGCCGCGCCCTTATGCAACCGCTGAATATCCGCCATCAGCGGCTCGACATTATCATCGGACAGGTTAAGCGCGAACTTAAACAACCGATCGTGGCTGGTCTCTTCCAGCGATTGTATTGCCTTCAGGCGATGGCAGTAGTGACGCATCTTCGCCAGCCACTGCTCATCAGCGCCCTCGAAGTAATAGGCGCTTTCACGGCCGCACAGGATATAGCGCAGCCCCGGATAGTCGCCTTTTTGCAGCGTATCGAGCAGCGCATAAACGTCCGGGCGGGAAAACTCGCCGCAAAACAGTTCTTCTTCGCCATCCAGTATCCAGGCGCCGTTCTCCGCCACAAAGGCGATTTCACTGGCGATAGTCGGGAAGAAAGATGTCAGCTGGTAGTACTGATTGCCGCTGGCGACGACAAATTTAATATCGCGCGCTTTCATCTCTTCATAGCAGCGCATAAAGCGCTGGCGGTCATACTGCTTTTGGTTATCAAGAAAGGTGCCGTCCATATCAACCGCCACCATTTTTACCGCTGTCATCTCGACTCCTTATCAGGCGAAAGGGAACAGTGTGGAAGCAAAGCATAGCCTGGAGAGCGTGAAAAAAAGAGGAACAGGCGCGCGCGCAGGCAGCCGGTTTTTAGGGAGGGAGAGATGGGGAGAAACAAGAACGGGCGGCCTGCGCCGCCCGTGTTACAGGTTTAGTTGAATGCGTTGCCGATAATCAGCGAGGTGATAATGCCCGTGGCGGCAGCAATCAGCACATAGTTGCCATCGACATAGGACCAGTATTCACCGCGCGGCGGCTCCGGCAGGCGGCGAGCGCGCCAGTCATCGACCCGGTAGTGAGGACCGCGATATTCGTGCGGCATCGGATGACCGCGACGGAAATCATGGCCGTTCCAGGCAAAGTGGTCGCGGTCGCGATCTTCATGGCGATCGCCGCGTGGTCCGCCGGCAAAGCGATCGTGCTGCGGGCCGCGATCCGGGCCATGACCTTGCGGGCCACGTCCACGATCGTCGTGACGGTCACCGTCGCGGCGGTCGCCGTCGTGCTGCTGCCATGGCTGTCCATGATGATCGCCCGGGCCGTCAGCCCAGGAAACCGTAGAAATCAGTGAGCTGCATGCAATAAAAGTCGCGATAACGCGTAGTGTTGTTTTTTTCATCATATACCTCCAGTAGCAACAGCGAGAGTCGCGCCGTTGAGATGTACTATCGGTTATATGGGGTCAGGTCTTCATCTCCAAAAGTCTTAAAAATCGGTAACTTACAGACTATTACTCCGTTTATCGCTTTCTTAACACTTGGCAGAAATTATGGAGAGAGCTGGACCTGGGAGGAGACACGCCACATAAATAGCGCAGAGGCAAAATCCGTTATTTCTTAACGCGTAAAATATAGCTGAAAGTGAAGCGTTAAACAGAAGGAAAAAAACAGATGAAAAACCCGATCGAAACCGATCGGGGGAACAGGAATTCCTTTACACCGAATACCGGCTAATCCTTGCCAAATCAAGGAAAAAACTAGAGTTCACAACACCACATCACTAGTGTTGAAGCTCAATCTTATCACTCTTTATATTTCTGTCACAGGTAATTATCTGAATTAGGATATTTCCTTTTTCCTTTAAGAAGGCTTATCCCTTTATTTCTCGCCGCAAATTAGATGAACCGTTAAATAATATCGCTCTGATTCATGTAGAGAGGGAAACAGGTCTGGGGTCTGACCAGGTGGGCAAACTAATTAATGCTTTCATTAATTTGCCTGCTAAATATTATGTCACTGAAATAGCGGGCTACACTGGCGCCTGTCCGCACTCCGCCTGCCTGCACTTGTCAAAGCCGCAAGGGCAGAAAAAGCATGCCCGCAACGGTTTTTTCAATTTCTTTACGTTGCATCCCATTTAATATGCAAAAATGCAGGCATCAGTAATTATAAATGTGCAACTGGTCACAAGCAGACACCTTCACAACGGCGTCTGCATGGCGATATAAAGCGCGTCAGCCTAAATATTGTGGCAGCTCGTCAATCTCCAGCGCGCTAAAATAGTATCCCTGTAGCCCGTAGATCGGTATATGTTCCAGCGCTGCCAAATCCTCTTTATTCTCTACGCCCTCCACAATTATCTGCGGACAATAGCGCTGAATAATGGTCATTAATACCGGGAAAATGGATTTATCCTTTTGCTCCCAGAAAAAGCGCTTGTCAATTTTCACCGCGTCAAACAGGCCAGTATAGAGCGCTTCCAGGTTGGAAAAACCGGTGCCGAGATCGTCAAGAAAGAAACAGAGGCCGCGCGCCTTAAGCTGCTGTAAGGTTGCGCGCACGTCATGCTCTTGCAGAAAGTCGATATTCTCGGATACTTCCAGCCGAAGCACGCTGGCGATGCTGAGCAGCCATCCCAGCCGCGCCTCCTCCTCCAGCATGGCCACCATATCCCGATCGATATTAATACTGATAAACAAGCCTCGCTGCTCAAGCAGCGTCACGATCGGCGACAGGGCAGCAAGCTGCTCATACAGCAGTTTGCGCTTCTCGCTGTGCGCCATATTTTCAATCACCATAAAGGGATTGCGTGGTTTACCCGCCTCCGAGGTATAGCGCGTCAGGAGTTCAAAACCGATACAGACGCCGCTCTGCGACATCACCGGTTCAAGAATAAATTTTTTATACAGCGTGGAGGCCAGGGAGTGTGTAGTCATAAACACCTCGGGCAAAGCCCAAACGGCAGCGATCGGTTACCTGAAACGGTCAGAGCTTCCTGCGGCAACCAGCGCTACCCAATTGATAATCTGTTTTTGCACTCCCTGTTGCAGAGTTTATTGCGTACGCGCGCGATAAACGCGCGCATTTCACCACGTTTTCTGGTTTTGGCAATCTTTTTCGACTGGTGGCGCTGAGGACGCAAAGAATAAAGCGGACCTAAATACAGAAAGCAGTACGTATTAAGAGTAGCGAAAGATAGCGCAGGGGGAAGGTAAATTAACCGCGCGTTTTGTCAACGCGCGGCCAGTTGGTCAGGGATAGCTTAAGGTAACGGGCGCGTCCGGCAGTCGGGTAAAGTGGGTCACGATATAGTGAAAATCGGCCGTGGGATTGAGCTGCGTAAACCGCTGCGGATAGAGATCTTTAGCCAGAACTTCCATGCCAATAATGTTGTAAGGATGGTTATAGAAGTGGTGGTAAACGCCATAAACCCGACCATTCTGCACTGGCGCGATCTGCTTCAGCCCGGTGCGGTTCAGCAGGCCGCTGAAGGTCGCCGAGACCTGCTGCGCTGTGGTGTTATAGCCAAACGGCAGCACCCCTGGATTAGGACGCTTCGAGCCGGTCATAATATAGACGTCCGGCTTCATCGAGATGATTTTTTCCAGCGAGACAAAGCCTGCGTTGCCCGGCAGCAGCGCAGAGCCGATATTTTTACCGCCCACCGCTTCTACCAGTCCGCCCCAGCCGTTGTGGCCGTGGGTGAAGCAGCAGTTATCGCTGTTGCCGGCTATCGGTTCGATAAACACCGTCGGCTTCTGCGGCACCTGTTTGATAACGGCATCAAGCTGCTGCAAACGCTGCTGATAGAAGGCGGTATAGTCCCCCGCTTCTTTCTCGCGGTTCAGCACCTGGCCCAGCAGTGCCACGCTGCGCATGGTGTTCTCTTTCGGATGCAGTTCATAGTCGATAAACAGCACCGGAATATGAAGCCCCTTCAGGGTATCCAGCACGCCTGACTGCTGCAGCGCCGATTTCGCGCGCAGCTGGGCGATCATCAAATCTGGCTTCTGCGCCAGCACGCTTTCGAGATTAACCTGCCCCTGATCGTTGAACCCCATATCGACGATGTTGGTCGCCTGCGGCCAGCGCTGTTTCAGCAGATCCCAGGTCTGGGTATCCTGCTTTTTCGGCAGGTTATTCCACGCCACCACGCGCTTGAAGGGATTGTCACGGTCCAGCAGCGCCAGCGCCAGCACGTCCCGGCCATCCTGCAGAATAACATGCTGCGGCTCATGGTCGAGCCGGATGGCGTTGCCGTCCAGATCGGTTACCTGCAACGGATAAGTGGTTGCGCCGCATGCCGCCGACGTCAGCAGTCCGGCCAGCAGAAGTCCCTTGTTCATCGCTTACTACCTCAGTAACTAATAATTATTCTCAATAAAGTTAGCATGTTGCCGGACGGGAAAGCTATAGCAGCAGCGAAACGGCCCGCGCGTAGCGGGCGCGTCCTGCTTAGCTGAACAGGGAATAGAAGATAGCGGAAATCGCCACCAGCCCGATCAGCACGACGAAAAGATTGCTGAGATGTCCACTGTATTTACGCATGGCGGGAACCGTACGAATGGCGTACATCGGCATCAGAAACAGAATGATCGCAATAACCGGCCCGCCCAGGGTTTCAATCATATCGAGAATGCTCGGGTTCCAGCTCGCCACCAGCCAGGTGCTGAGCAGCATAAACAGCGCCGTCGCCCGGTTCAGTTTCGCAGGGGCCAGAGTTTTACCGCGGCTGTGCAGCATTTTATTGACCAGCCCGTTAAAACCTTCACGCGCGCCGAGGTAGTGGCCGAGGAAAGATTTCGTAATGGCGACGATGGCGATCAGCGGGCCAAGCCAGGCGATAACCGGTACGTTAAAGTGATTGGCGAGATAGGAGAGAATAGAGATGTTCTGCGCCTTCGCCGCAGCCAGATCCTCCGGCGACAGGCTGAGCACGCAGCTAAAGACAAAAAACATCACCGTCGCCACCATCAGCAGGTGTGAGCAGGCAAGAATGCGCGAGCACTTGCGTTCCGCGCCTTCGCCATACTCCGCGCGTTTCGCCACGGCGAAAGAGGAGATAATCGGCGAGTGGTTAAAGGAGAACACCATCACCGGGATCGCCAGCCACAGCGTCATCCCTATGCCTTTGCCGCTGACGTCATGTTGCAGCGACAGCGTCTGCAGCGCCGCGCTGTGCCAGTGCGGGATCAGGTAAACCGCCAGCAGCATCAGCACCGCGACAAAGGGGAAAACTAGAATGCTCATCGCTTTAACGATCATCTGCTCGCCAAAACGCACGACCGTCATCAGGCCGATGATCAATATCAGCGACAGCAGCACGCGCGGCGGCGAGACCAGCCCAAGCTGGTGCTCGATAAAGCTCTCGACCGTATTAGTGATCGCCACGCTGTACATCAGCAGAATAGGGAAAATGGCAAAAAAGTAGAGCAGCGTAATGATTTTGCCCGCGCCTGCGCCGAAGTGCTCTTCCACTACGTCGGTAATGTCTTCTCCCGCGTTTTTGCCGGAGAGCACGAAACGGGTGAGCGCGCGGTGAGAATAGAAGGTCAGAGGAAACGCGAGAATCGCCATGATGATCAGCGGCAGCAGTCCGCCGACGCCTGCATTAATCGGCAAAAAGAGTACGCCGGCGCCGATAGCGGTGCCGTAGAGTCCCAGCATCCAGGTGGTATCGGATTTGCGCCAGCCGCGTTCTGCTGGCGTCTCTGCGGCGGCCGTAAGGGTGCCGGTTTGCGTGGTTTTCATCTGCCTGTCCTGTCTTTATAACGTCAACGCCGCCGACGGTGAGTTTGCGTCGACGGCCACATTGTTGTGCCGCCCTGCCCCACCGCCTTGCGGCAGAGCAGTCAGAAGACGCAACAAAAAAATTCGTTTATCCGCAGCGGGAGTAAACGATTGCGCAGGATTTTTACACACCTTTACGACAGGCTTCAACAACAGTGCGCTAATCGTGCATATTCCAGGCGATTAACCGTTATTACGACGGCGCGGCGCCATTAATCAGGCCAGGGCGGCGCGGCAGATTTATATTTTTAAACGAAACCACAGATTGGCATTACAAAGCAGGCCGGGCGTTCTATAGTTCATCCGCAACACTTAACCCTGAGGTTTATGCATGCGTGTTAAAGGATTAAATATCGGTTTCTTCATTGTGATTCTGGCAATGGTCACCGTTGCGTTTTTCGATGTGCTGTCGCCCTATTTTTCGCCTATTCTCTGGGCCGCTATTCTGGCGGTGATCTTCGCCCCGCTGAAGGTCTGGCTGCGGCATAAGATGGGCGATCGCAACGGTCTGGCATCGTTGATTACCCTGCTGATTATCTGTCTGATCGTGTTTACGCCGCTGGCGATTATCGCCTCTTCGCTGGTGGTGGAAATCAACGCCGTCTATCTCAAGCTGCAGACCAATTCAGCGCAGTTCCCGACGGTATTTGCCGATCTGCTGCAGCATCTGCCTGGCTGGCTTCGCAATTTCCTCTCTGAGCATCAGTTGAATAATGCGACGCAGATCCAGCAGAAGCTGTCGACCTTCGCGCTGAAAGGCGGCCAGTATATGGCGGGCAGCGTCTTCCTGATCGGCAAGGGTACGTTTACCTTTACCGTCGGCTTCGGCGTCATGCTCTATCTGCTCTTTTTCCTGCTAAAAGATGGCTCCTATCTGGTGCACTTAATTCTGGAGGCGCTGCCGCTCTCTACTTACGTAAAGCATCATCTCTTTATGAAGTTTGTCGCCGTCTCACGCGCCACGGTGAAAGGCACCGTGGTGGTGGCGCTGGTTCAGGGGGTGCTCGGCGGGCTGGCGTTCTGGTTTGTGGATATCGACGGCAGCCTGCTGTGGGGCGCGCTGATGGCGTTCCTGTCGCTGATCCCCGCCGTTGGCTCGGCGATTATCTGGGTGCCAGCCGCGATATTCTTCTTCGCCACCGGCGCGCTGTGGAAAGGCCTGTTTATCGTCGGCTTTTTTGTGGTGATCGTTGGGCTGGTGGACAATATTCTGCGCCCGCTGCTGGTAGGCAAAGATACCAAAATGCCTGATTACCTGATCCTGATCGCTACCCTGGGCGGCATGGAGATCTACGGCATTAACGGCTTTGTGATTGGTCCGCTAATCGCCGCGCTGTTTATCGCCTGCTGGAACCTGCTGTCGGGCAAGGATAACCGCGACAACGCCGAAGAGATTGACGAAGAGTTTATCGAAGAAGGGAAAAAGCAGTCAGACGAGGCGGCCATCAATCAATAAAGCAGGAACCGTTGTTTGACATAGTGCCCGCGCGGGAGAGTTGGCCCGATCGCAAAGACGCAAAAACGGCATCCCTGCCAGCTCGGCCCGCGACATCCTTGTCGCGGGACGCTTTGCTCTCCGGGCCATCTCTCCCGCTTCCATAGTCAGGTGCGGTCTGAAACGCCCTGAATACAGTGCTGTTTTAGTGAACCGCGTCCGTCTTACCATGCCAGTAGTTGTAAAGGCGCAGCGCCGCAGGCTGAATCGCGTCGGTGCTCTGTAAATAGGCGATCTCATCCATGCCGTCGAGCTTCTCCACCTCGTCGATATCGCCATGCAGCGCAATCGCCTGCAGCGACGGCTGTAGCTCAGCAGGCAGCTCAGGCCACTCAGCCAGCGCCACTCCCGTCATGTAGCCGAAACACCACTCTTCCACCACCAGCAGTTCGCGACCGTCCATTTCACGGTAGCCAAACAGCGGTTCGAACTGTTCCGGGTAGAGGCTCAGACGCTCGGCGATATCGTTCATCATCCGCGCGGCCAGGGTGTTGAAACGCAGCTCATCCGCAGGATCGTCCCAGTCCGGCGTAGTTTCGCCCCAGATAACCGGCTTCATCGCATCCAGCGCCAGCGGCGACGGGCTGGAGAGCGCGGCGGTGAAAAGGCCGTCCAGCTCGCTGATGTCAATCAAGCCGTCTTCGCTGTCATGCTCCATCAACACGTCTTCCATCCACTCGATCTCGTCTGCATTCAGTGGGCCTGTAGCCATGGTAATTCCTCTTGTGGTGTATCGAAGATGTGGGTGGTTCGCGCTGTCAGGCTGACCCACGGTAAAAGTAGATGAGAGACCTGAGCCTCAGCAGGGAATAAGTCTAGCTGCGGGTAGTGTGCCTGAGAGGAGACGCGAAGCCAACTGAAGAGTCCAGCGGCAAGGCGCTCAGTCAGTGATAAAAGCGTCGCCTGTTTCTCAGTCGCGCCTCGGTATGAAGCCGGTCACCAATTTGATAGCAGAAAAAGCCCGCTTCAGGCTGCTTTTCGCTGCTACAGCCAGGCGCTGTCAGGAATGGCGGTTTTCTCACCCGCTATTAATGCGCCGCACGCATTAATGTCCTGAAGCCCCCACTCTACCGCTATGCGTCGCCGTTGCGAGTATCTTTACGGCTTTTTCCCGTTTTCACTGCGCGTTAGACAAGGCCTCAATCAGCAATGCTGAGTGCGGCTACCCCGTGACTTTGATCCCCTCCGCGGGCTCCCAGAGGTTCCACATCTGCCAGAAAACATCGGCAACGGCTTCTTTAAGATTTTCCGGACGAAACTGAACGCCGCTGCAGGCGGAGCCGAGCTTTGCCTCGATCCGCGCATCGCTCTCATGAGTGCCGAGGCTCATCGCGAAAAAATCACAGTTCATGCTTAGCCAGATAATTCTGCCGCAGGTACAGGAAGAGGGATTATGAAGGGTAACGCTTGCAGTTGAGGTGTCGGTGCTGTTCATCGTATGACCTTTAAAAATTGCGCGGCGCAGGCCGGTGATTAACCGGCCTGACAGCAGGAGGCAACAAAGCCTGGTGCGACCTTCAGTAAGCAAAGCGTCGTTAAGCGGCGCCAGCCAGCTTAATCTCCTTTAGCATGCTGAACGCCATTTGCATGTGATCCTCACTGACGACAAACGCCCGCAACTCGCCGCTCTCGTCATAGCCTTTAGCGATAATGCCGGTCGGTGAAAAGGTCATTTCCCACTGGTAGGCGGGATTGGCCGGATCGCCCGCCAGATGGAGCGGCATAGCGGACGTTTTGACCTTGATTAGCATGGCGGGCTGCGTCAGTTTCGCGCAGCCGCCGGTCAGATTCTTGCCCAGCGTCATCGCCGCCAGCATGGCGGGCTGAAGGTAGGGCAGCAGCCTTCCCTGGATTTCCGCACAGTCGCCCAGCGCGTAAATATCAGGCGCGGAGGTGGCGAGCGCGTCGTCAACCACAATGCCGCGGCGCACCGCGATGCCCGCCTCCTGCGCCAGAGCGAGGTCGGGACGCAGGCCGATAGCGCACAGAGCGGCATCGAAGCGCCCGCTCTCACCGTTGCTGAAGCGGACTTCCAGCCCGTTTCGATCGCGAACCAGCCCGCTGATTTCCGTCTGAAAACGAAACTGAACGCCGCTGCGCACTAAGCGATTCTGCAAACGACCGCCGATCTCAGGCGGCAGCAGCGCGGAAAGCAGCGTTGCGCTGCGGTCGACGACCGTGACCTGTTTACCGGCGCGATTAAGATCCATTGCAAGCTCTGTTCCGATCAGCCCGCCGCCGATCATCAGCACCCGCTTCGCGTTGATCAAACTGGCTTCGCATTTCCGGTAAGCCTGCTGGCTGTTCAGGGTATAAACCAGATCGCTGCCCTGTATGGCGGGAACGATGGGGCTGGCGCCGGTGGCGAGAACAAGCTTGCCATAGGAGAGTTCGCCCGCGCTGGTCTGAACGCAATGCGCCGCCCGATCGATACCCCTGACAAAGGTAAAAGGATGCAGCATGATGTTCTGGCTTTCCGCCCACTCCGCCGCCGTCTGACGGGTTAAGTCGTCTGCGCGATGCCCCATACTGAACACATGGCTAAGCTCAGGCTTATTATATTCATTGCAGCTGTCAGCGGCGATGATACGAACCGGCACCGTTTTATCCTGCTGACGGATAGATTTAACCAGCTGCCGGGCAGCGAAGCCTGAACCGATAATGACAATATCTGCTGGCACTGGCTTAACCCTCGTATGGATCGAATACGGATTTACCCAGCGCACAGCCGGGACAGAGGAAATCCTCCGGCACCGCTTCCCACGCGGTGCCGGGCGCAACCGCCTGAGCGGGTTCACCCTCAGACGGGTCGTAAACCCACTGGCATACCGTACAGATCATTTTCTGACCGCCCGCTTTGTCCGCCTGCGTCATGCCGTATCCATCGCTGCTTTCAGGCGTCGCGGCGGCAATAACTGCCGCGGCGCTGTCAACGGAAGGCGCTGCCGAGGGGATGGGAGAAAGCGCCCATTCGCGGGCAATGTTGCGACCATGTTCACGACACGCTTCCAGCGCGGAGAGATCGGGACGCCATTTGGTTTTCAGGGCGATAGTCATATCGAAACCGGCATCCTGCAGGCGGGTCGCCACGCGATCGACGGCGCCGCCCGTCCAGCCATAGGAGCCAAACGCGGAGGCGCGTTTATTACGGAATTTCAGGCCAGTGATCTCCTCCAGCATGCCCGCCACCTTTGGCATCATCACATTGTTCATGGTGGAGGAGCCGACCAGAATGCCTTTTGAGCGGAAACAGGAGGTGATGATCTCGTTTTTGTCGTGGGCGGAGACGTTGTAAACCTTAACGGCAACGCGCGGATCCGTTTCCCGGATACCCTGAGCGATGGCATCCGCCATCATGCGCGTATTATTCGACATGGCGTCATAAAAGAGCGTGATGCGATCTTCCTGATAATCGGCAGACCACTTCAGATAAAGCTCAACAATCTGCGCCGGGTTGTCGCGCCATACTACGCCGTGGGAGGTGGCGATCATACTTAGCGGCAGATTGAAGCTCAGGATCTCGTTGATCTTCGCCGTCACCAGGCGCGCAAAGGGCGTAAGGATATTTGAGAAGTAGCGCTGGCACTGGTCGAACAGCTCGTGCTGGTCGACTTCATCGTTAAACAGGTGCTCATCGCAGTAGTGCTGGCCGAAAGCGTCATTACTGAACAACACGGCGTCCTGCGTCATATAGGTCATCATGCTGTCCGGCCAGTGCAGCATCGGCGTTTCAACAAAGATCAGCTTTTTGCCGTTGCCGATATCGAGCGAGTCGCCTGTTTTTACTATGTTGAAATTCCATTCGGGATGGTGATGATGACCGTTAATCGAGTCTACGCCGTTGGCGGTGCAGTAAATCGGCGTGCCTGGGATCAACGCCAGCAGTTCAGCCAGCGCGCCTGCGTGGTCCTCCTCCGCATGGTTGATAATGATGGCGTCGATCGTTTTCAGATCGATCTCTTCACTAAGATTCTTAACGAAATCGGTGCGGAACCGGAGATCGACGGTATCGATTAAGACATTCTTCTCTTCGCGGATAAGGTAGCTGTTATAGCTGGTGCCGCGCTGCATCTTGTACTCTTTGCCGTGAAAATGCTCAACTTCCCAGTCCCGTTTGCCGACCCAAAAAATATTGTTTTTTACATGAATGTTCATCAGATGCCCTTTTAGCCTGAGGTGAATTTCCTTAACCCAGTGCATCTGTCATGCCAGTTTTTAAAATTTTGATTTTAAAGTTAATTATTTATAAGCATTGTCTAAAAAACCATTTTAAATATTGTCTCAATCACAATTAACTGTCTTAAAGACACTACTCAGCACATAAAAAAGCCCGCCGTAGCGGGCTTGTCTCGATCAGGGCAGGTTGTGACCCTTCTTTAAGTGATGAGGCCGCCGCGAGTCAGCCAGTTACGGCGCTGTTCGGCCAGCTCTTTTTTCTCTGTACTGTGCCGGAAAACCGCAGCGCGCAGGCGCTGCTGCTGGGTAAAGCGCTCCTCGCGCGTGAGCCTGCTATCTTCGCTGAGTTCGCACAGCAGCACGTTCATCTCGCGAATAATATTATTCGCGATGGCGGTATCGACCGCTGTCATTACTTCATCCAGATGCGTCATGGTTTCACCCAATCCAGGTATTAAGCTGCTGTAACAGGAGCGAACCGGCAATCAGCAGCGACAAGGGAGTACAGGGAAGATCTAAGTCTACCCAGGCTTTGCGTCCGCCATATTCCGTTTCGAAACAAAGCCGATCTGGAGCGCGCTGGTAACAGGTTAAGTCTGGCCCTCGGCAGCCGCCGAATGCGGCCCAGCTCAGCGCATTCGCGGCGGTGTTGATCTGTTTTGCGCTGAGCGCTTTTAACTTTGCATGGTCGGACATTTCTCTGCTCCTTAACTTAATCACTAAGCTAATCAGGCATATGTCGTGCCACTTCTTAACTGCTTGATTTGCATCAAGAGAGAAAGCCCATACTGTATTTATAACAACCGTTAATATTGTTATTAAGACATCTATTGTGCAGGTGACACTATGGCTCTCTCAGTTGAAACCCTGGCGGCGCTGGCTGTCGATATTCAGAACGGCGTACGTGAGCGTGACCGCTTTATGCGAATGATAAAAAGCATCCACCAGGCGTTAAGCTGCGACGCTACTGCCCTGTTACGCTATGAAAATCAGCAGTTCAGGCCTCTGGCTACGGCCGGGCTGGCCCCTGACGTTATGGGCCGCCGGTTTAGCCTTGATGCGCATCCGCGACTGGAAGCGATCGCGCGCGCAGGCGATGTTGTACGCTTTCCTGCGGATAACGATCTGCCCGATCCTTACGACGGTCTGATCCCCGAACAGGGCGAATTACATGTTCATGCGTGCGTCGGCATGCCGCTTTTTTCCGGGCAGACGCTGATCGGCGCCCTGACCCTGGACGGCATGGACGCGCATCAGTTTGATGCTTACAGCGATGAGGAATTGCGTGTCCTTGCCAGCCTGACCGCTGGCGCTCTGAACAACGCCCTGCTGGTTGAGCAGTTAGAAAAGCCGCCCTCCTCCTTTATCCCGCAGCATATGCGGCCAGAAGGCAATGAGGAGATGCAGATCATCGGTGAGTCCGCGCCGCTCGCCCATCTGAAGAAAGAGATCGCCGTTGTCGCCCCCTCTGATCTGAGCGTATTGATCATGGGTGAGACAGGGACCGGCAAGGAACTTATTGCTCAGTCGATCCACCGCCTCTCCCATCGTGCCGCGCAGCCCCTTATCTATCTTAATTGCGCAGCGCTGCCGGAAAGCGTCGCAGAGAGCGAGCTGTTTGGCCACGTCAAAGGCGCTTTCACCGGCGCTATTCACGATCGGCCAGGTAAATTTGAACTGGCGGATAAAGGAACGTTGTTTCTGGATGAGATTGGAGAACTGCCGCTCTCGCTACAGGCTAAACTGCTGCGCGTGCTTCAGTATGGCGATCTACAGCGCGTGGGAGAAGATAAAGCTCTGACCGTCAATGTCCGCATCATCGCTGCGACCAACATGGATATGCGCAAAGCAGTGACGGAGGGCAAATTCCGGGCTGACCTTTATCACCGTTTAAGCGTTTTTCCCCTGTTTGTGCCCTCGCTGCAGGAACGGCGCGACGATATCGTGCTGCTTGCCGGCTATTTCTGTGAAAAGTGCCGGATAAAGTTTGGTTTGACCAGCATCGCCCTTAGCCCGACCGCCAGCGCCATGCTTGAAGCAGCAAGCTGGCCGGGAAACGTGCGCGAGCTGGAGCACGCCATCTATCGTGCGGTCATCATCGCGCAGGCGGAGTCACGCAGCGGCGAAATCATTTTGCTGCCTCAGCACTTCAACCTGAAAAGCGAAATGCCCCTTCGTTCAGCGCCGACCGAAATCGCGCCGTCGCTGCCCTTAGCGAGCCTTAGCGAGGCAACCCGTCAGTTTCAATATAAGTACATTAAACAGGTCTACGAAAGCAGCGGGAAAGTCTGGGCCAGAACCGCGCGTCAGCTGGAACTCGATCCGGGAAACCTTCATCGTCTGGCCCGCAAACTCGGCCTGAAGTAAAGACGCCGTTCGCCGTCAGAGCGAAGGATGGTCTCCTTTAACCGGGCTGACAGCTTCAGGCAGCGAAGCGATGTGCAGGCCGGGCTTTTGCCTGAGTAAAGCCGACCGCTATTCAGCGGTGCAAGTGCATCCCCGCCAGCCCTCATGTATAAAGGTGATGAGCGTATTCCTGAATACAAAGGCGGCAGAGGATATGGTTGTTGAACAGACGTTTATTACGAATGATGCAGAGCTGGAACGGATTTATGGCGCAGTCGCAAAACCCTCTTTAACCAAGGAGACTGACCATATTCATCCGGCCTACCGCCCTTTTATCGAAGCCTCGCCCTTTGTGGCGCTGGCAACCTCAGGGCCGGGTGGACTCGATGTGTCTCCAAGAGGCGATCCGGCGGGCTTTGTCGTCATTGAAGATGCGAAGACGCTGTTATTGCCCGACAGGCGAGGCAATAACCGCATAGACAGCCTGCGCAACATTCTTCACGATAACCGCGTTGCGCTTCTTTTTCTTATCCCCGGCATTGGCGAAACGCTGCGCGTAAACGGTACGGCGAAGATCATGGCGGAACAAGCGCTACTCAACAGGTTCGCCGTCAATAATCAACTGCCTAAAACGGTGTTGCGCATTGCGGTCGAGAGCGTTTTTTTTCAGTGCAGCCGCGCCATCATTCGCTCAAAACTCTGGGATCCCGCCGTACAAATCAAGCGTGACCAGCTCCCCAGCCCAGGCACTATTCTTCATCAGCTTTCCCAGTCTGAAATCAATGGCGATGCCTATGATCAGGCGCTGCCGGAACGATTAAAAAACACGCTTTACTGATATTGCCCATAATTTAGCGACGGCTATAGCTGGAGAGTCCAGCCTCTGATAGTGATCAATACAGACAACTCGAGGAGAAAACCATGCCTATAGTTGAACGCGGTGAGTCGCCTTTCATTCCAGGTTTCAGGCTACAGGATATTACCCTTGCTAACGGCATCAGGCTGCGCGTCGCCACGGGCGGCCAGGGTAAGCCGCTGCTGCTGCTTCATGGCCATCCTCAGAACCATATTACCTGGCGCAAGATTGCCCCGCGGCTGGCAGAAAAGTACCGCGTGATCCTGCCCGATCTGCGAGGTTATGGCGACAGCGACAAGCCCACCAGCGACGAGCAGCACCGCCCCTACTCTAAGCGCGTCATGGCGGAAGATATCAGCCTGCTGATCGAGGTGCTGGGCTATAAGCAGGTGGCTTTCGTCGGCCACGATCGCGGAGGTCGGGTTGGCCACCGGCTGGCGCTGGATCATCCCGACAAGGTGAGCTGCTGCGTATTCGTGGATATCGCGCCTACGGCGACCATGTATGCGCTGACCAATAAAGCGTTCGCTACCCGCTATTTCTGGTGGTTTTTTCTGATCCAGCCCTGGCCGCTGCCTGAAACCATGATTGCGAACGATCCCGGTTTTTTCCTGAAAAAACATATCGAAGGGCAGCTAAAAACCGCTGGCGCTACTTCCGAAGAGGTCTTCAAAGACTATCTGCGCTGCTATCAGCAGCCAGAGATGATCCACGCGGTATGTGAAGATTACCGCGCCGCCGCCACCCTCGATCTGGAAGACGACGCGGCAGACAGCGAGAAAAGGATCGCTTGCCCGCTACTGCTGCTGTGGGGCGCAAAAGGAACGGTTGGCGAACTCTATGATGTGGTGGCGACGTGGCGTGATAAAGCGCAGCAGGTAACCGGCGAGGCGCTGCCCTGTGGGCATTCGCCCCATGAAGAAGTGCCAGACATTTTCCTGGAGAGGCTGTGCGCCTTTCTTGATGCGCAGTGTTAGTCTGCGTGATTTAAGGCGGTGCCCCCCATTAACTCGTATAAAAATATGCTGCAAACGTCCGCTTTTAGCACAGCGCGGACACGGGCATCAAACACTCCCCCGACTCTCCGGCAGAACCGATCGGAATAATGGGCGCGACTGCCCGCCCGATCGCGTTAAGTTGACCTGATTTCATCGACTAATGACCCCGGAGCCTGTCACGGCTTTCCGGCTTCACCTCTTACAGTAAATCCAATCGCAGCCACTTGCTTGCTGACAAGTCCCGGCAGGCTGTGGCTTAAAACCTGACGAATTAATGGAGTAAGAAATGAAGCTAACGCAAGTCCGTAATGCCACTCTCGTACTGGAATATGCCGGTAAGAAATTCCTTATCGATCCTATGCTGGCAGAGAAAGAGGCCTGGGAAGGTTTTGCGGGAAATGCGCGCCCGCATCTTCGCAACCCCATGGTGGCTCTGCCCGTAGCGGTTGAGAGTTTGCTGGACGTTGATGCTGTGATCCTGACGCACACGCATACTGACCACTGGGACGAGGCAGCACAGCAGGCCGTCCCTAAAGATATGCTTATTTACACGCAGGATGAGAATGATGCGGCACTGATCCGTTCTCAGGGCTTTCTTAATATCCGCGTTTTAAAAGATGAAAATCATTTCGTGGACGGTCTGACGATTTACAAAACCGACGGCCAGCACGGCAGTAATGAGCTCTACGCCGATGCTGAATGGGGTGGTTTACTGGGGGATGCGTGCGGGCTGGTCTTTACGCACCACGGTGAAAAAACGCTTTATATAGCCGGAGATACCGTCTGGGTAAAACCTTACGCAAAAAACCTGCAACGCTTCCAGCCAGACATTGTAGTGCTGAATACCGGCTATGCGGTTAACGATCTCTACGGCCCGATTATCATGGGTAAAGAGGACACGCTGCGCACGCTTAAGATGCTGCCATCTGCAACCATCGTTGCCTCTCATATGGAATCGATTAACCATTGCCTGCTTACCCGTGTGGAGCTGCGTGAGTTTACGCTTGAACAGGGTATTGAAAGTCAGGTGCTTATTCCGGCAGATGGTGAGACTCTCGTTTTCTGACCGGCTTGTTACCTGTGGTTATAACGACCGACTGACGGCCAACGTGGCCGGTTAAAATCAGCCTGTCAGCTACTGGTGCTTTGGTGCTCTGGTGGCGATCATTAACGGAAAGGTAAACATTATGTCTGCTCTGACAGTTGCCGTGATCGCCACGGCTGGATTCAGCCCGTTTCACTTTTCGGTGCCCTGTATACTTTTTGGGTCATCCATGCCGGAACCTGATTTGTTCTGCCTCGAAATATGCGCGGAAAAGGTGGGTATTGTCCAGTCGGATATCGGCCTGTCTATCAATGTAGATCACGGTCTGGAACGACTTGACGCTGCAGATATTATCATCGTGCCGTACTGGAATAACCCTGATGAAAAACCCTCTCAGGCCCTGCTTGATAAGCTGATAAGCGCCTGGCAGCGCGGTGCGGAAGTGGTGGGTCTCTGTCTGGGCACCTACGTGCTCGCTTACTCGGGCCTGCTCAACGAACGCCGCGCCGCCACACACTGGGAGTATGAAAAGGACTTTACTGAACGCTTTCCTGCCGTTCACCTGGACAGTAACTCGCTTTATACCAGCGATGAGCGGCTCATCACCTCTGCCGGAACGGCGGCCGGTATTGACTGCTGTCTGAACATTATCCGCGACCATTACGGTTCGGCCGTTGCCAACCGGGTGGCAAGAAGGATGGTTGTTCCTCCTTACCGTGAAGGCGGGCAGGCCCAGTTTATAGAGCGTCCGGTTCCGGGCTCCACGCGGGACAGTAAAATAAATGAATTAATGGATTACCTGCGCCGCAATCTGGACAAGCCACACGACCTCGACTCGCTGGCCAGATTTGTCAGCATGAGCCGACGAACGCTGACCCGTCACTTTCTGAAGGCCACGGGAACCACGCTGGGAGACTGGATTAACGCAGAGCGGCTTCAGCGAAGCCAGGAACTGCTGGAAACGACGGATCACAGTATCGAAAAAGTGTCCGAGATGACCGGATTTCAGTCACCAGTCTCATTTCGTCAGAGCTTTAAGGCGAGATTCAGCGTCAGCCCCAGCGAATGGCGCCGGGCATTCCGCGGCCCTGAACCGGTTGACCGGGAAGCAAACCTGTCGTAACAGAGATACCCTGCATTTTTATCCGCTCCGGCGCCCTGCGCTGCCGCGCAGCCATTCTTGTCGGAAATAGCTATCAGACTCATTTTTGCTGTGACGAGCCTGGCAATATTCTGCTTCAGGGCGGGCAGCGTCGCTTTATCATCACTTTTCCTGCCGGGCCAGAAAGGTGTCGGCAACCAGATGATATGCATTTTGGGAAATCCCGATCCTGTTTTGCTCCCTCCCCTGCGGACAGGAGAAGACCTCAGCAGGCGCTGATTTCGTTAAACTTTTTTAAAGGATCTTACAGGCTTCAGAAGGAATTAATGGAAGAGAAAATGGCACCCCTACAGGATTCGATATTAAGCGATAACGTCATGTTTTTAATTTGAATATTCATGTTCATTTTATAGTGGTACCCCCAAATGTACCCCCAGATGCTTTTTTGCCCCCTCTTTTTGCCTGTTTTTTTGCTCAGCATTCCCCCCCGGCAGATGCAAAATATTTTGCAGGTGAGATGCCCGGCTGTGCGGGGCAACTAAAAAAGTTTCGTAGTTCATCTTTTGGCCGCTTCTGTAAACCATAGCCGTGGTGATTTCCACCATACCTTAGCCCCTCTTATTGTAGGATAGATGTCTCCCACAATAAGGAATCAGCCAGCCATGAGAATGACCAGCCGCAAAAAAGAGATACTCAGCTACTTTGAGTCTGACGCCCTCGGATGGGTGACGGGTGAGATTGGCGCGCCGCCGTTCGACGTGTCGGGCGTTGCTTACCTGCTTTACGGGATGGATTCCCTCATTAAGCCGCACTGTCTGGAGTCTGCCAGACGGACGCTGGACGCGATGGTGAGGGACGGGCTGCTGGAAAAGGGGGTCAGCTATGAGCAACGGCAGAACAAAACGCAGTCAGGCAGCGGTGGAGGGGTCTGGTGCCACTGTTCCCGCTATGGGCTGCCCGGCCTGTCTCAGGTGACGCGTGACGATGGTGGCAGGGATAATGCGATTGAGGGGGAATGCGAGCGGGTCTGATGAAGGGTCGGATTTGAAATCCGCAGGTCAGGCGCTGGATTCAGGTGTCACGGAAATCGTGATGGCCACCGGCGCCAGAAAGCGATCTTTCTCTGGACGGGCGGGGGTTTGCCGCCCTTCAGGTGTGATTTGAGCTACTCAAATCTGAGTCGCGCAAAACTGAGTCGCTACCGGATTTATTTTCCGGTTCCGCGCTCAGCCAGTGGGGCTGGCTCAGCTAGCGCCGTGGTGCGGGTTTACGCCAGTGATAGTCTGGGGCTTCCATTCGCTGCCTGTGGCGGGCGCTGTCCTGTAACGCCTGCGCTATCCCCGTTCTGATTGTGTACAGGGTGTGCCGGTCTGGCGGCTCTCCATTGCGGCGAGCAATCTCAATCATCGTCATTTCAAGCGTGGCGCGGTCTGTCATGGGGTTGCTCCTGCGGCGGCATTTAGCACGCTTTGATTACCTTTGCCGGGATTTTATTTTCTTTGCGAGACTGGCGGCAAGACGGAGTGGCGTTGCTGGCTGCCTCTTTCGTCCGCGACTAACTTTCAAAGTGCTTTATCCTTACTGATAAGCAGGAAAACTCCTGGTCACGTAGTTGGCTCACGGAAGGGCCAGTCTTTTTCCAGCCCCCACTGCCCCATGATTTACCCGGATCCTGCTCAGAACGGCATTAACTACAGGGATACGGGATTTCCCGTTTCGCAGCTCATTGTTTTCATGGCAAAGCTCGAATCTGAGCTATTCCCCTGACTGGCTCTGGTCGTGCGTGATCAGCAATCATGCTCAGTGTTTATCGCTCAGCTTTCCCCAAAAAAAGTTTTCTAACCTGCGGCGGTGTGAAAAAAGGTTAGGCGGCGGTCCTTTAGAGCAAAAGCCCTGAAGTTTTTACCCGCCCTCTGCCCTGCTCAGCGCGTTATTTTTTTATTCTTCATCCTGAATGCCTCTCCCGCTGGCTGGTAAATTCCCATGCGCCGCTGAGCCTCCCTTGCCGCTCGCGCCACCTCAATGAACGAGCCGCTATCAGCAGGCTTTTTGCCCACTTTAGCCAGACACTCGTTTATCCGTCTGATAAGCCATACCCGCCCTGTGTCTGACTCCGTGAGAGGGATAACCTCCTGCCACCGCGCCGCCGCTCTGCGATACAGCCCCTTTGATTCCAGCTCCTCAGCTTTGGCGTCACGCACCATTACCGCTGCTCCTCATCCTCTCTGGCGTCCTGCGCCTCATCAAAACCCCGCCTCATCCTCTGGCGCGGCCTGCCGGTAAATATCCCATCCCGGCGCTGCGCTCTGCTGCTGTGCCTGCTTCCTGCTGCCCGGTCTGGATGTTCTGGCGCTCACAATACTGTCAGCGATAACCTGCGGATGCTCTTTCTGTGCGCCATCCTGAGCTGTCCACTGATTTAGTTGCAGGTTGCCCGCCACCGACAGCATGTCGCCCTTCTGGTGCCCTGCCAGCGTCTCTGCCTGCGTGCCGAAAGCGATAACGGCCAGCCAGTAGGTAGCCTCTCCGTTCTGCGCCGTGTGGCAGGGCAGCGCTACGGCCAGCCTCGCCATTGCCATAGCTTTACCGCCGGACGTTGTGCGGGTCTGCGGGTCTGCCACTAATCGCCCGTAGGCGGAAATCTGTGCGGTCATCGAATTCCTCTCTGTCAGAGGTGGGCTGTCTTATTGTAGGAGGGAGGCAGGTTTTTTCTCTCTATATAATTAAGCAAAAACATGTCGTTCAGTTGGTTCAGTTGGTTCAATTTGTAAAGACGATTGTTTTAAAAGGATTAATTTCAAAAAACTGAACCAACACAACCCCGAATTGAACCAACAACTATGCGTTCTGAACCAACAACTTTTCATGTCTTACATTGTCTTACGGTGATAAAATGCTCACTAATTTCCTGATGCTGGTGGCCTATGAGCAAATCCCTTTCTGTGACATTCCGTGTGCCTGCTGAGTTAAGCGAGGCTTTTACAGACGCTGTAAACGCTGCTGGTGGCGATAAAACTGCATGGCTGGTCGATGCCATACGACAGAAACTGAACCGGCCAGACAGCAACCCTGACGCTCGCTTGATCTCGCTTGTGGAACGAATGGAAGTAGCCGCCGCTGCTCTCATTGGTGGGAAGCAGGGTATACCTCCTTTGCCATACGATGAGCCGGCTGTAATTCGTATCGTAGAAGAGGCTATCGTGCAGGGGTTTGATAACGGCCGCATCATCGCTGAGCGGCTTAACGACGCTGGCTATCAGACTAAGACAGGCAAGGCATGGGATAAGGACATTTACAGTGCATGGAAGCGTAAAATTCATCTTTCAAATAAGTAAGCGGCTCCAAGATGCGATGAGGCAAAATTCCCAAACACTGATCATTCATCAGGATATGCTAATACCGCGCTTCAGGTTAGGATGATTCTTAACCCCCACCTCCTAATTCTTAAATATCCTTTACATGTTATCTCGAGCCAAGCTTTGCTCAGCAGTAATGTGAAGGCCTTTGACGTATAGGAGTGTGGAAATTTATTCAGAGTAGAATGGAGCTTCGGATGGTGGTGGCAGCAAAAGATCAAAGTTTAAAGTCAGTAAGAGTAGGATTTTATACCAGCTCTGAAAACATTCGTTCTGATAACAAAGGCGCAACTGCAAAAGCTTTCAAAGATCTGTATGATAAATGTGCAAAGCATTTGAAAATGACTCATCATGCTGACTTTGGCGAAAGAGAGCTCAAAATTCATTTCCTTGCAGTATCAACTGAGGATAATTCTTATTTTGGATTTATGTCTCGTAGGAGGAAAAGCGCAACATTAGCATATATAACTGATGAGGAGTGGGTCGAAGAGAAAATTCCTCTTGCCGGTGCCAAGGCTCTTTCTGAACGTACATACTTTATATATTATCCACAGACAGATATTTTAGTTTTGTCTTTGAATCACTTAGGGCCACGTCATAGCGATTTAGCTTTCCTTTTGTTTAACTCCAGCGCCGAAGGAATACCGATTTCTTTTGAAGCTATATGGAAAGAAGAAAGCATCAAGGAATTACTTGAAACAGGATCTAATTTAAGAAGTTGTGACATTTCGGTAGCTATTCCCCGAAAT
The DNA here is from genome assembly GCF_002431095.1 of Pantoea sp. UBA5923. Lineage (NCBI taxonomy): Bacteria > Pseudomonadati > Pseudomonadota > Gammaproteobacteria > Enterobacterales > Erwiniaceae > Pantoea > Pantoea sp. UBA5923. The sequence continues at coordinate 42,358 of NZ_DJDN01000078.1, forward strand.
TTTAATGCTGCAGACTATCAGCTTGATGGGATGTTCGCTAATCAGATGATTGAAATGATCAAAGGCACTAGTTCCAGTCATCTTACGCTCTCACTTCGTGGGCACTCCCCGCTTAAGAGAAAAGCAAAAGGATGGCTAGAAGATGACGTTAAAAAAAGCCTAAAAGAGTTACTTGAGAAGTTTCCAGGCGGCGATGGTAGATTGACTTTTGAGAAAGCCGATGTTGTTGCTCAGGGTGATAAAAAGAAAAAAAACCTAGTAGATGAAGTGCTTACGGTTAGGAAAATGGTTCCAATACAAATTGATGGCTACCCAACCGATGTTGACGTTAAAAATGCTATGATACATGCAAAAAATGACAACCTTAAGTACCTTACTCAGTACTATTTGGTCGAGCAACCTTAAGAGACAACATGATGGGACCACGGACATTGTTTACTATCAAGACAGTCATTGCAGTTGCAATGTCTATTGTGGGGGCCAAAGTTCTTCACGATTTAGATCATAATGCTGTCATTTCCGCAGCGGGTGCCCTTTCGACTATTTCAGGCGTTCTTTTTGGGTTCGTCTTAGCATCGGTTACCATTTTGAGCAGCTTTGACAGTTCTAAAGGGCTTGTAGGCGCGCTTAAGCGTAATGGCGTGTTAAAAGGATTAGTTGAAGGACTTTTCGGAACTGGTACTACGCTGATAGCAGCCTGTCTATCAGCTATGATATCAATGTTTGCCCCTGTAGTTAGTAACTTAGCTTTAGACTATTATGCGTTGTTGCTAGCAGGGGCATATCTAATTATATCGATGATTTCTTTCTTCTATAACTGGAAATCATTATCTAAAATTATAGGTTACATTTAAACCCATAATAAAACGCATAATTTGGCTTATAAAAAATCATCTGGTTTTTACTCGTTTTGGCTATGCCGCTGTGTAGCAAATGAAAAGTGAAAACAATCTCGCTCGCCTCAACAATACTCGACATAGCTGTCAGGGACGGTCGGAAGAAATAATCCTCGTCACCCACTGTAACTAGGTATTCGCCTATCTCTTTCAATGGTGTCATACCAGTTAGAAACCCTCAGATTCTGCGATTTCTTTGGCCGCCTGCTTCAGCGGCTTGCCATATATCTTGATGCTCCAACAATCAGCAGCTGTTCTGTAACCAACATGGTCAAAAGTGCCATCCTCGCGCATGTAGTCCGCTCTGACGGGTGGGTGTGGCCCGTCAAAGGATTTGCTGCCTTTATCTCTAGCCACCTTCTCCAGCGCAGCCAGGCGGGCTTTAATGCTCATCGTTACCTCCCACCAGCAACGCTCTGAGTTCTGATGACTGAGGGAAGTTATGACCACGCACAGCCAGGCGCTCTATAACCTTCTGATAGGCTCCTGAGGGGGCATTGCCGGCTAACTCGTCCATCAGGGCAGAGATGACCTGCGCATCGCCATCCTTCGGCGTCATGGCCTTTTCCAGCCGGTTCAGTCGTGCCAGCAGACTACCCATGATTTTCTCCCTGCAGGATAAGCTGATTATGGCGCTGTGCTTCTTCAGTCGTAGCATTTCGGAACAGCCCTTTATGCTTCACCCAGCCGCCACCACACTCGCGGGAGCCGTCAGGGCTGACACCGATTAGCCAGATTTCATCAGGGCCGCCGCTGGTGGCTTGAGCGCCGCTGGTGGCCTCCAGTGCTTCAATTCGTCTTAACAGGCTCATTGTCCGCTCTCCTGTGCCTTCTCCAGCTCAGCAACGCGCTCAGCCAGTTCTGTAATTTCGATAATCTTCGCCATGTTCGCCAGGCCATCCAGAATCATTTTCCCCTGGTCGGCGGGTAGTTCACCTGCGGCAATCGCCTTAATCACAGAACGGGCCGCTGCAGGTAAATCGCTGTCGTCTAGCTCGAAAGATACCGGCTGATAAACCGGCTTACTCGGCGGGACAACTCTGTCCAGGATGAGGCGGCAGGCGGCCATATCACCTTCTTTAGCCGCGTCCATGATGGTTTTCACAGCATCATCAGCGCCACCTTCCAGCACACGCCTCAGTTCAGCTGCTTTGCTGCTGCGGCCACCTGGATTACCCGATGCGCCTTTCTTCCATTTGCCGCCTTTATCACGGCTGGCCTGTTCTTTCGTGCTGTCAGGCATCTGTCTGCCACCTTTCGTTATTTCTTATACCCGTTTCACCTTGACCAAACTCAACATGATCGCGTCCCTGCGATGCGTTCAATTACTTCTTAATTCGCTTTTGAAGAAAGCCTCCATCACGGGTACTTTGTTCACGAGCTACTTTCAGGGCAACTATTTCCATCTGTTGGATCATTTGCTTCTGTGTAGCGTCATCAATACCGTTAGTGGTAGTGATGTTGAAATTGACCTCTAGGCTCACTCCTCCGTTGCCGCCAGCGCCGGCGATATCTTTATTACTAATCACCTTTCCGCTATCACCCGGGATCATGTACTGGCTGCCATTGCTGGCTTTAAAGATTTCAGGCTTGCCGCCTTCACCGACACGATACATTGAGTTAGCCAGAACAGGACCGCCATGCTCACGCGCACCGGCCACAGCTAAACCTTTAGAAGCCATCAACGCTGTTGAATAGGCTGTTGTGCCTACGGTTGAAGCGGTTCCCATGGTGGCGATCGATGCGCTCACTGCCGCCGGCCCCCACATCCCTGCTGCGGCTGTTGCCTGCGTTGCTGTTGCCCCAAGCGCTGCTGATGCTGCTGCCTGTCCCATGAGCATGTTTTTAACATACTGCAGGCCCATCTCTACCAGACCACTGACCACACTATTCAGGATTGTGCTGCCGATGTTGGCGAACGCCTCACTGAGGCTCTGAGTGCCGTTCAGAAGGCCGGTAATGGCATTTGTCGCGCCACCCTGCAGAGAATCAACCGCGTCAGCCAGAAGGCTGTTAGCGGCGCTCTGGTTGCGATAGATTTCCCACTGCGCCGCGATGCGCTGTTGCTCGTATTGCGTGTTGGCAGCATTCATTAATGCCAGGCCATTGAGGGTAATTTGTCCCTTAGCGGTTTCGAACTCCTGTATTAACGCGAGCTTTTTGGCGTTCTCATTAGCCAGTGCCTGAACCGGGTCGATAGCACCTTGTGCTTCCTGAAGTGGTGTCACTCCGGCATTCTGCGTTGCCCGGATTCGGGCTAAATTGACCTGGTGCTGTTGCTCCATTTGCTCGGCGGCTGCGTCATGCTGCTGCTGAGTGATGGTCTTTTGCTCCAGCGCCGTTTTGAGGTCAGCGACATCCTGCTTATAGCGTGTGTTCTCAGCCTGCTCAGGGATTAGCTTCATAGCGGCCGCCTGAGCGCGGATTGCTGCGGACGTATCCCATATCTCGCCACGATACTTACCGGCCAGCGCAATCTGCTCCTGAGTGGCCCCTTTACCCAGTGACAACTGGGCCTGAAGAACGGCCTGAGCGCGGCTCATTTCAGTTGTAGAGTCGGCTGATAATTCGGATTGCTGACGCAGGCTTTCCAGCTTTTGAGAAACAGATTCAGCCGAAGAGGCTGACCGCTTATTCTGCTGCTCGCTCTGCTGCTGGGCTTTCCGGCGATTTTCTTCTGCTTTCTGCTGATCGAATGTCACACCGGCCCTTTCGCGTGCCAGCTGAACATCACGCTCTATCTGGTCGGAATTGGTGCTTCCGTCCTTTTTGGCAAGATTACGAATGTCCATTTCAGCTTTGAGCTGGGCGCGTTTCTTCTCGTTAAACTCACTTTGCAGGTCGATTTGTTCCTGCTGGTTGTCGAGGTAGTCCTGAATTTCTTTCGGACGTGTAATAATCAGGCTGGTGGAGTTAAAACGCTCCTTCGCACTAGCGGCCTGATTTATCGACTTGGCGAAATGAGACATCATTCCAGCAGCGTCACCAGCAGCCGTTGTTTCACGACTTAGCAAGTCGATGCCTGTTTTCAAGCCTGTTGTTAACTGGGCCTGACCAAGGATGATGGCGCTTTGTGTCTGACTCAGGCGGCGTTGAGCTTTTTCCAGAGATTCCGCTGCGATATTCTGCTGATCAATAGCACCTGATAAAGCCTCTGATGCCTGACGGCCTCTCGTGGTTCCAGTACCCCAGTTATCGATTTCTTTACGGAGATCACGCACACGATAAACGGTGTTATCAAACGTCTTTTGCGCATCCTCGACGCTGTCCGTTAGGCTCGGGATAGTCTCTCGCAGGCGCGCAATTGATGCGCCAACCTCAGTGGCTGACATATCCTTAAACTTGGCTGCGAGATTAGATGCGCTGTCGGCTAAATTGTTGGCTTCTTGTCTTGCCTGCTGAGCTTTTTGGTAGAAATAGAAGATTGCCGCTGCTGCCAGAGTAGCTGCGCCAGCAGGCCCACCAATCAGCGCCATGACCCCTCTGGCACCAGCCGCTGCCGCCGCCATAGCTCCCTGTGCTGTTGCGACTCTGTAAGCTGCTGCGGCATTAGCGATTTGTTGTGCTGTAGCAGCTGCCAGCGCACCAACATATCTTGATCCCATCACGGCGCTTGCAGCCAGAACGGCTGTCGAAATTGAATCGAGGTTTTCAGTTAATGTGATCACCGCACTATTGAACACGGCAACAGCGGCTTTAACAGTCGCTGATGAGCCAATAAAACGGGTGATGTTATTTCCTGCCACCTCCAGAGACTGGCCGATTGTGGCGGTGGTTCTGGCAAACTCCTGCCCGATACTGGCACCTTGAGAAAGCAGGCCATTCACCACAGCATCAGTCGTCAGTTTGCCCTGTGCCGCCATATTGCGCATTTGACCAATGGTGACGCCCATTGAATCAGCAAGCGCTACTATAAGGCGGTTTCCCTGCTCGTTCACTGAGTTAAATTCTTCGCCACGCAGTGCGCCAGAGGCTAACCCTTGCGATAGTTGGATAATGGCGTTTTCAGCTTCCTGTGCAGTAGCGCCCGATACCACAAATCCCTGATTGATGATGGTGGTGAGTTTGGCGATATCGTCTGCGCTGGTTCCATACTGGCGGGTAGCTCGCTCTAATCGGGCATACAGTGACGCAGTGGCGTCGAGGCTTGAACGGGTTTGCTGTGTGATGTTGAAAACGCGCTCAGTAACAGAAGCCAACTGCTCGCCCGGCCTGACAGCGTTAGCCAGTTTGTTGTTAACGTTCGCCCAGGCATCGGCATAGGCGGCGACCTGCTGAACTGATAGGGCAGCGGTAAGCGCAGTAGCTACGCGAGAGAGCGATGACATTGAGCGTTCTGCGATATTGATCTGCTTGCCCGCTTTAACAGCGGAATTACCCATGCCATCAAGTGTGTTATCGAGCTTTGCCGCCTTTTCAAGCGCCTTCTCAAGCTCTATATCGACTTCGTAGTAGACGCCGCCTGCTTTGGTATCAGCCATTCATCCCCCTTAATGACTGACGCGAAGAGCAGTTTTAGCCAGCGCGATGCGGTGCATATTTTCGATCACGTTCAGACCGTGGTTTGATAGCTGGTACTCCCTGCCGTCCAGAGAAATCATTTCCATCAGCATGGTGTATGCCTTACGTTCATAATCGGCCTTGCCGCTGCTGCGGGTAGCATAAACGCAGTTATCAACCAGCCCCGATGCCAGCAATTCGCGGCTTATTTCACCGGTTTTACCGTTATGGGTGAACTGTGCGTTGCCGTGCTCCCGGATTCGGTCACGAATGTATGTTTCTGCGATAGTTTCAGCCAGGCGCTGTAGCTGTTCCATCACGCCTCCTGATCCAGTTGCGCCAATGCTTTATCCATCAGGCCGCGAGCGATAACGTGAATAGTTGGAGCCACGCCTAATGGTGATTTAGCGCGTTCCTGTTCCTGAATTTTTCGTAAGGCTTCAATTTGTTCAACCCGCATCAGTACGGGCTTGACGGTTGGCTGCTGGATCATGACCACCTCCTGTTATTTTATACAGTAATTATAATTGCAATTAATGAAATATTGGAGTTTTTCATGCCGATTTGTGAAACATTAATTTGATCGTTTTGATCGAATATTTTTCTCATAAAAAAACCTCGCCGGAGCGAGGTTGGTTATCTGATGGGGAAATCAGTTAGTGTTAAAGTTTTTAAGCACTTTGAAGGTTATTGACTGGTTATTGGCATCCATAATTTCAACAATAGCCCCTTTGTAGCGAATAGTTTTGGACTCAGCTAAATCGTATTCGACCTCATTAGAGAAGGCTGCTCTAGCCAAGCCCCCCTGAAACTCTCTATAACCGATATTGATTTTTTGACCCACCTTACCGTTGTAGATAAGCGTCTGCTGGAAGGATGATTCCCGTTCGGTGTTAATTTTTTTCTTGCTGTAAGCAACATTGGAAGAACACTTAGTACCTCCATAAATGGAAACTACACACACATCTTTGCCTGATTTAGACACCTGAATGCTTTGCGGGGGATCATTGACCATTACACGAAAAGGCACCGGTGTTCCTGTCGTTCTCTCAGTCGAAAGAAAGTATTCTGATTTGGCGTCATCACCTGTTTTTACGTAGTCTCCAGCTGGGATGGTATAAGTTCCCAGTGAACCGATCTCGGTTGGTGAATCAAAATGCAGAACCTCCATGCTGGCATCCATACCTTGTCTAATCATGTCCTCACCGACATACGTAGTTGTTACGGTATTAAGCTGGGGGATGCTGAAAGATTTTACTTGTGGGACATAATTGTGAGCAGGAGTGGTACACCCAGCCAGAAGCATAGAACCTAAAGCCAGTAAAATAATTTTTTTCATTTTCATTTCCTTTGATTGCGATCGGAAACATCCTATCAATGAGCTTCAGCATTGCAATCATTTGATTGTTTCTCACTCAGCCAAGCAAGCTAACTTTCTATTTTGCTTTAAGCCGGAAAGCCTCGCCGCCGGGTTTAGCTAATCCCATGCGCCGTTGTGTATCAGCGGCGGCTCTGGTGACATCGCCAAAGGTATCTACCAACACAGCGGGGCGCACTCGCTTTGCCAGGCATTCATTGCGCCGGTTCCTGAGCCACTCTCTGCCGGCTTCTGAGTCGCAATTGTCGAACACCTCCAGCCAGCGAGAGGCTGCTCTGCGAAACAGCCCCTTTGATTCCAGTTCCTCCGCCATTTTGTCATTCACCATCATCGGCAACCTTGAGTTTATTCAGCGCCTCAGTAGCTTTCTGCTGCTGTTCGGTTGTCACTTCACCCTCTGGCTGGCCTGCGATGTTATAGCGCGCTCCACCAGCGGCCAGCGCCGCCTGATAGCGCCAGTTACGGGTATAACGCGCCAGCGCATTTTTAATCTGACCTTCGCCAAAGGTTTCGCCACGGTCTTTCAAGCTCTGGCTCATATCTTCCAGAATGCCCACCTTCAACGGCTTTGGCTCGGTGAGGTTTATTACTGCGGGGAACAGGCCGGACAGCTTCTCCAGGCGGCGGTGATTGCGCTTAGCGGCTGCGCTCTGCTTTCTGGTTGCGCCTGCTGGCTTTTGTGCGGATTTTCCGCTGCTGTTGGCCTCTGGTGCGGGTTGCTTTGATTGCTGCTCTGGCTTGCCATAAAGCCCTTTAGGCTTACGTTTGATGCTCAGTGTTGTCATGGTCTGTCTCTTCGAATCGGTATTCAGGGCGAAGAATTGTTGATTTGTTGGTTCAAAACAGCCGTTTGTTGGTTCAGTGTTGGTTCAGTTTCTGTATTAAAATCCTTATAAATCATTACTCTATACAAATTGAACCAACTGAACCAACTGAACCAACACTATTTCTCTCACATGTGAGAGTTATTCTTCGGCTGATTCATCCTCTGGCCGGTACTGGATCACATAGACGTTGTACTGACGCTTGTTAATCCTTGGCGACTTCCTCTGGTAGCCCCTGCCGCTGGCCGGCGGTGTCAGCATCCCGCTTTCCACCAGCACCCGGGCGAACTGTTTGGGGTTGAATCCGCTGGCGATCTCCTGCTCAAACGTAGACGGGAAGGTGTAGAAAACAATCGGGTCATCGTCATGACTGCCGCTGGCGCGATAACCTGCCATATCCCGGATAGGAAGCGACTGAGGGTCGTATGGGAATGGTGCAAACCGGCTATATCCGTTGGCGTTCAGAAACGCTTCGCATTGGGCTATGATCTGCTGATGTTCTTTGTTGCCGGTACCAAACTCTCGTACCCAGGCGTTATAGCTGTGTTGAACGGCGTCACGGCATGTTTGCTCATCCCAGCCGGTAATTACCCGTCCAAGCAGGAGGGCGGCCTCCAGAATGGCAAAGCGAGCGCCTACACGATGAACCTGCTCGCCATATTCTGCAGGTATCAGACTGCGCCAGCGTGCTTCCGTCTCTCTGACAGCCTCTGCGGCCTGCTGCTGGTTGCTGGCTAACCATGTGATCCACTCACGACCCGCTGCGCCGTGGTGACTCTGATACGCATCTTTGAGGGCATCGGCATGCTGTTTGCCGTTCGCGTGCTGGTGGAAGCGCACAGCCTTACTCAGTGGGATATTCAACAGCCTGACCAGCTGCCCGGCCTTGGCCTTTCTTCCCGCCTGAGCGATGAAGGTTTCTAAATCCATTTCGCCGGTACTGATCGCCACGGTGCGCCAGCGTTTCAGGTCACGATTGCCGCCTTCTTTGGCTCCCTGCAGTTTTCCCACGCCGTTAAAGAGCGCATAGGCTGACTGCGAGACGCTAACTGGATCAGCGCCTTGCCCCACCTCATCCAGTGGCATCAGCGCATCGTTGTGAGCGGCTGCTTCGTTAGCCAATCCCAGCGCGGTTCCGTACCACGTCAGGCGCAACTGGTCAGGATTACCATAGAGGCTGCTGGCAACGTTCGCGGTTGTGGTCTTGCCGGCGCTTGATTGCTCATAGAAGTGAATGCCAAAGCCATCAGTGCCAGCCAGGCCAATCAGAGGGGCAGCCAGCGCAGCAGCTATACCTGTCATCATTGAGTAGTTTCCGGCTGCCAGCGCTCCAACATTGTTACGCCAGCTCTCGGCGCTTCCCCTGCAGGTGTAACCGGCAGCGGCTGAACTGCGGCCGTTAAACAGCACCGGCTTGTCAGGTGTGCCGATGATCTCCCCGTCTGGCATGATATACGCGCCGCATTGCCACCCTGTAGCGTGCGCCACTCTCCATACCTCTCGTGACCCGTTCCGCTGTAGCCAGTCCGCCAAAATCGCTCTCAGGCCGCTTTTGGTCGTGACATTCACGCCTCCAGCTTTGAGTGTTCTCCATCCTTCACGTTCCCCAATATCGGCCAGCGGGATCGCCTGTGTGGTTTCGCTATCTGAACCCCATGCCCGCCAGCGCAGAATCAGAAACTGGTCTTTATCGTCGCGCCCGGTGCCGATAACCTGCAGGGGCGAACACAGCCAGCTTTCACGGTTGATGATTTCCCCGGTATGCTTATCAGTGTTTGGCTCAACCCAATACACGCCATCCTGACGGCTTTCAATTCGTGGCTTGAGTAAATCGGGATCGGATGCTGCTGTTTTACCTCCCTCAATGACTTCCAACTGAGCGCCCATGCTTTCCCCTTGCGGTTGGTACAGTGAATCGTTAAACGCTGCTGTGGCAGCTTCCAGCCCGTTCTGCTGGCGGTAATCATCCCAGTCTGCTTTGTAGCGGGTTGGTGGCAATGAAACGGCCCCGTTCACGGCTTCAGCGGCCTTTTCAGCGAATACCCTGCCGCTGTTTACCTTCGGCTTACCGCTGTCATCCAGTTCGCCCGGTTCATGCCAGTCGTTATCACCGGCGATGATGATTGCCGCGTTCGGATACAGGCGGCGCATAGTCTCTGCGACGGTCGGAATATTACCGGCATCAAGCGCCACCACCGTCAGCGCGTCAGGGCGTATCAGGTGAGCGGTGAGGGTTGTTGCTAGCCCTTCACCAATGATGATTTCCTCCACTTCCTGCGGCTGGTTAACGATGTGCCACGCTCCGCGCTTGGCTGAGCCATAGAGCACTTTCTTTTCCCCCTGCGGCGTGATGGTCTGTGCTGCGGACACACCGCCGGATTCGTCCACCAGCGGCAGCAAAATTGCTCCATCGGGCAAGCAAGGCAGCGTGAAACCGTTTAGCCCTCTGGCAATCAGATATTCGCTTTCGCCTGACGTGGTTTGCGCTGAGAGCCTCTGATAGTGGCTCACAAAGCTCTCACGGCGCTGTTCTGCCTCGGCAGCTTCCTTCTGCTGGCGCTGCTGCTCATGCTGGTGGCGCTGTTCATCAAGCTGCTGCCGTCTCTGGCTGGCTGCTTTCTGGTCAATTTCCGTTACCCGGTAATCAATACCCAGCACATCAGCCGCCATGCGGGCGGCCTCGGTGGTACCGCACTGATTAACCTTCTGGATGAGGTCTAAGCCATCACCCGCGCCGCACTGGTTGCAGAAGAAGCTGCCTCGCCCTTTGTCATCGAAGCGGAAGCGATCTTTACCGCCACAGGCCGGGCATGGCGCGTGCTGGCGGGGTGAGCGCGGCACATCGATGCCCAGCTGACTAAGCACCATTGGCCAGCGGTTAGCCGCGGCGCTGGTGGCCTCCCGGATCAGGTCGTAATTACGCATGGAAGCTCACCTCAGCTTTTGAAAGAGAGGCGCTCATGTCGTTAACCATGCTCTGCCAGACACTTTCCCCTCGCTCGCTCAGTCCGCTGCCCTCCATGCAGAGAGTCAGCAGATTGACAGCCAGTGCTTCCCAGCGCGGATATTCCTGCTTCATTGCCTCCAGCAGATAACTGTCCACCAGCAACCTGATGCCGGCTGAACCATCCACAATGGCAACCTCAATCCTTTGTCCGCTGATGTCCATCGGAAACCAGTCGCCCCCGTTCAGTTGCCTGACATGGTTATAAATGGCCACTGAATACTGGTTGGCCAGCGCATTAACCCGGAAGTTTTTAGTAATTAGCGTCATGGTTCCCCCTTTAGTGCGCTGTCGGTGCGGCAGGAATGCCTTCAGTATTCAGAAGCTCGATAAAGCCATCATGAAGCATGGCCATGCCGTCACGCCCCCACGCGGAGAGAGTCATGCCGCCGTCTGCAGACGGTTCCAGCATTGACTGATAAAGCATGAGAGCTTTCTGGTACGGGTCATCATGTGTAAAGTCTTTCAGCATCAGCTCCTCAACGTTGAGCGCCAGTGAAAATCGCTCTGTTGCCGGGTAAACCACAATGCCGCCATGCTCACCCATGTAACGCACCGCATGAGTCGTTGTGCCGTCATTCTGGCTGACCGCCACTGTGCCGTTTGCCTTCATCTGCTCGACGATAAACACGCCAGCCACCATCCAGCGCCATACGCTGACTTGCTGCTCTAAGTCAGGCTTGAACCAGCCGTTAATTTCAGCCAGGGATAGCTCAGCAATCACGCCAAAACCCTCTGAGAGCGACTTATCAAAGCGTCCTTCATCCAGTTGGCGAATAACTGAAGAGTAACCAATTACCCTGTTGCCAAAGCGCACCCCATCAGGGGTGGCTTCTGCTGAGAAAGAGCCGGATTTCTCCGGCATTTTTGGGAATTTGAGAACGTTTTTCATGATTTGATCTGCGCTCCCTTTCCGCGTGATTTCAGCTCAGCATCAACTGCTGCCTCAAGTGCCTGGATAGTGTCGTGAACAGTGCCGTGCGCCAGATTGATGAGCCAGGTGTAATCCTCGTTAATGTCTGTGCCTGGCATTGTCTCAAGCAGGATTGACAGAACGGCGCGTGCCTTTTTCAGATTGGCGGCCTGTGAGTCAATTTCAGCGAATGAAATAGCCATCAAATAACACCCCCATAAGCAAACTGGCTAGAAAGTCTGGTGATACGCATGCCGGCACGATCGGTGGTTGAACACAGCTCAGCAAACGGTGTGGCGATGCGCACTGCGGCTTTTGGATCGTGCTCCATAAGTGCTGCGTGGACGCTGCCGTTATAAATTTCAGCCAGCTGATGCGCGTACTTATCAGCGTTATGAATGTCGATAGACACTGAGTTAAGAGGCGATTGCTGCTGAGTAAGCACGGCAACCGGCTGCGGGCGCAGGATTGATACTGAGGTGTTGACGTGTTTCATGCTTTTGCCCCCAGTGCCTGATGTTCTTTAATGGCATCGCACTCTTCGAAGCGGGTGAGGTTGTGGATGCCATCCACAAGCAGGTACATCTCATGGCGCTGCTTCTCATCCGAAATCTGTGGAATCACCTCGGTCAGCAGGTGGAGCAAGCCAGCCTGAGCGCGCAGTAGTCGATCACGAGAGATATTTTCGGGTGTGTTTGGTGTCGGGGCGTTCTCATTGCCGATGATGGCCTGCGTACGTTTGAAATCAGCAGCGTGGGATTTGATGTTGTCGTTATGCATGGGATACCTCCTGAACGGGCAGGCGTGCGGCTAATGACAGGATGAAGTGAGGCGCCAGAACGCGACGGGCTTCTTTCTCGCTAGTGGCTTCAACGGATACGCGGCAAGGTTTAGCCAGCATGTCAGCGCGTGACAGGGCCAGAAAGCGAAACTGAAATTTGGGTGTGGCTTGGGTGAGGGTAGTAGCCATGATGGCAGCCTCCGATAACTGGTATTTGATACCACCACCGAAGAGACCAATCTTGCTGGTGGTGGACTGAGCGGAGTTGGTCTTACCGGCGTTATCGGAAACCGGCGCTTCCGAAGAAGCCACCACCCAGCCCACCATTACTTTGTAAGCGGCACGGATTATAACCGCATCGCTGAAAAAAGGGTGAGACAGATTGAAGACACAAAAAAAGACGCTAGGCGCGTCATGTGTCGCCGATAACATATCCGGGAGACCAATCCCGGCACTGGATTTTGCCAGTGCAAGGTGAGGATAGTCCGAAGATTGCAAAGAGGGCAAGCTGTTTTTTAAGTGTTTGTGACGGGCGCTACCGATAGTGTAAGACACTGCCTTACGCATCATCGCCTTAGCCACTGTCAGGCACAAAGCCAAACTTTTGGCTGAGTGGATGTCAGGTTTTGTGAGGTTCTCTGGACTAGCATTCATTAACAGGCCAGCCAGCGGGAAGCCCTTACTCTGGACGGCAATCATGGCTTCGCCTCCGTGAATTCACGCATAAAGCGCTCTACAGGCTGTGTGCAGGGCGATGAATAACCATCCCGGAAGAACGTCACGCGATTAAATTGCACGCTGTGTACTGTGACCATCGCGCCGCTGGCGTCCTGATATCGCTGCTGTGGTTCTGGCTGTCTGGTGGGCTTAGTCATTAGTGAACCTCCGGCAACTGAGGCTGATACTTCAGCCAAAGAGCGACCTCTTCCGCAGCAAGGCTGGCTTTCTCCCCTTTGCACGCCTGCAGATCTTTACCGCGCTTGCTGGCCTTCTTGTCATAGGCAGCCTGGCGCTTGCTGTGATCATTAAGGAAGGCGAACGGCACGCCGTATGAGCCGGTTTTGCGGATTGATGGGATGACTTCGCGGAATACCCAGTTGCTGAAACGGTGGGCGAATGTGCCGGGCGTGGTGGCCTTGCGGCTGCGGGCGATCAGTTTGTAGAAACCGGATTCACCAACTGTGCGCATAAGCTGTTGGCCTCCGGGGGTGGGTGTTAAACACTCCCCCTTCTCATCGTGTTCTAATCGACGCAATGCGACTTTGTGATCGGAAATCTCCAGCGCCTCACAAATATCTTTGGCGATAAACCAAGGCTCACCGCAGACGCTGACGATTCGCACCGACTTCCCCTCAAATTTAATCACCGAAATATTATCTTCATCAGCGGCGAAAATAGCGTTGATGCTGGGGGTAGGCTGAGGGGCGGCCTCAGAATTTAATCTGCTTTTTTCAGTTTTCATTTGTCAGGCTCCGTTAAGCGGCGTTGAACGCATCCGGGTAGAGGGAAAGAATGTCGTTAATCTCATGCTGAGACAGGCCGATATAGCCACCAGCAGCGGCATTGCTATTAACCAGTTGAATCACTCGCATCACGTCAGCGCGGCAGGTGATCCGGTAACGGAAGTGGCTACCGATGCCATCACCATTGGGCTCGTCAATGCGCTCCAGGCGAATATCAAGCCTTCTTTCCAACTCTGTCGCGTAATTACGGGCGCTGGACAATCGGCAGTAGCGGAGGATCTCGTTCTCAGTGAAACCATTAACGCCGGTTCGCATCATGTAGACGCGAGCGCGGTGTTTCTTTGGGGTTGGCTTAATCACTGCGGCAGGCGTAATATCAGAGGCGTCGACTCCCTGATTAGCCGCCTGTAATGGGCGGTTTTTCATTTCCATCAGGCCACCTCACCACGAGATTCGGCGATGCGCTGATTAATCCAATCATCAACTTCACTTTCAACGAAAGCGATAGCGCGTGAACCAATTTTTACGGATTGAGGAAAGCGGCTTTCTTTAAGCAGACGATAAATCCACGCCTTGCTGTAGCCAGTACGGCGCTGAACTTCTGATAAGCGAATTAGTGATTGAGACATATTTACCTCGTAACGTCTATTGCGGTTAACGAGATAATTGCACTAAAAAAGCGGGCAATATAGATGGGTATTATTTTGTCGTGTACCCACCATTAGCTAGAGATAAAAGAATAAAGGGGACTACCGTTTCTGAAGCTAACGGCGACAGAAATGGACTGAAATTTTGCGCTAATCAGATGGGTAACCACCCTTTACATAGTAACAGCGCCACCATTTATCACTTTGATTTCTTTGATCTTCTTCCAATGCCTTGTAGGTGAGAAGGACGCAACACAAGGTTAACAGCATCTGCCATATTTTTACCTGCCCCTCTTTCGGTGAGGTAATCAATTACTTCAGTTTTTGTGGGGGCTGTCTGAGGGTTATCTTCGTCATAAGTAGACCAAAGTTCTTTTATTGCGTCTTGAACAAATTCTAAGCCTTCGCTGTGATGATTATATTGTGGAAGCATCAAGACCTTTTGCTTTTCTTCTTCTGGCTGAACATCAATTACTACTTCTACCGAATTGCTTTGCCAACCATTTCGTGACCATGATGGAAGGCTATGTGTTTTTGCTACTGGCTTTCTGGCTATATCAACCTTTTCCGCCCTAACCCATGCGAATAATGAGTCGCGCGTAACTATAGTCTTTTCTTTACTTAATTCATGCCCTCTTTCAGTTGGTTTCACCTGATAATATTCATCGGGGCTATTCCATTCCTCATAGCGCCGAATCGCAATACATTCTACGGGAGTTAATACACCCCTGCGTATAGCACTAAGCATGCCATCTGAAAGACCCCAAGCAAGTTTCCATCTTGAATGGCTCTCATTTCTGACTTCTATCAAGTTGCGTTCATAAGGATCTATACCAGCACATAATAGTGCGGCTTGCTCAATGCTAAATTCTTGAACCGTTCGCCAGTGGGTCAGATCAGGCAGATTATCGTATACAGGCATGTACAACCCCCGAGTCACATAGTGTCTATAACAGTCTACTGTGGTGTACTGAGACTGTCTATCCGTACAGTCATGCGCGTTTTCCGAACGACCCGTGAACCACGTTTTCGTTACTCTCCAACGCATCCATATAGTCGGCATACCATTGAAGCATTTCTCTGCGTCCGTCTAAATATTGGGCGTGGTTGTAGGTGCCACGAATACTGTTCTTATCTGCGTGAGCCAACTGCGTTTCAATCCATGCAGTGTTATAGCCCTGCTCATGTAAAATGGTGCTCATAGTGTGTCTGAAGCCGTGACCAGTAGCTTTACCGTCATAACCGATTCGTTTGATAACCTGATTGATACTGGCCTCGCTCATCGTCTTCCCTGCATCGTTGCGCCCGGGGAACACATAGCGCCCTCTTCCCGTCAGCTGGTGGATTTCTTCAAGGAGAGATTTAGCCTGGATGGAAAGCGGCACTACATGAGGGCGGCGCATCTTCATCCGTTCTGCAGGTATCTGCCAGATGCCTTTCTCAAAATCGAATTCAGCCCATTCAGCGGCGCGTAATTCAATCGTGCGTGTGCCAGTAAGCATCAATAGCCGGGTGGCATTTTGTGTAACCTTGCTGCCAGTGTATTCACTAAGTGCGCGAAGGAATCCGCCAATCTGTTCGGTGAGAAGATGAGGGAAATGCTTTTGCTTTGGCGCTTTTAGTGCGCCGGCGAGATCGGTAACAGGGTTATGCTCTGCCCTGCCGGTGATGACGGCGTAGGTAAAAATCTGACGGCAAGCCTGACGTGTTTTCTTCAGTTTATCCAGAACGCCGCGCTGCTCCATCTTTCTGAGCACCAGCAGCATCTCTGCCGCTTTGATTTCTGCGATGGCACGTTTACCAATAAACGGGAACACATCTTTTTGCAGGTACTCCAGGATGTCACTGGCATAGCCCTGTGACCAGTTAGGGCGCTTATGCTCATGCCATTCAATCGCCAGTGCTTCGAAGCTGTTACTGACCGCCAGAATCTTAGCCTGCTTTTCCGTCTGTTTAACCTCACCCGGATCACCACCAGCAGCTAAAGTGCGTTTTGCTTCATCACGCTTCGCCCTGGCATCGGCGAGAGAGACATCAGGATATACCCCCAGCGCTAGCAGCTTTTCTTTTCCCGCAACACGGTACTTTAAGCGCCAGTATCGTGAGCCATTGGTGTTAACGAGAAGGTAAAGACCGCCGCCGTCAGAGAGCTTGTAGGCTTTATCTTTGGCCTTTGAAGTGTCCACTGTGCGGGCATTAAGTTTCAATTTGGGGGTATCTCATTTCATTGAACAGAACTATACCCCCAAATGTACCCCCACATGATTGTTGATTTCAATAGATGATAGTAGACGTTGAGATAACGAGATTCGCGGGAAAGTGCTTACTGACTGGGGTTTTGTGGACTTTAGTAGACGACAGGAGAAGTGAAAATGGCACGCCCTACAGGATTCGAACCTGTGACCTACGGCTTAGAAGGCCGGTGCTCTATCCAGCTGAGCTAAGGGCGCACGGGGATGGCGAGGATTATACGGCGAGACCTCAACGAGTCAACGCTTTTGGCCGTACGTGCGATGCGTATGCCGAAGAATCAGACAACCGACGACGATTCAGAACCTGACAGCGCGTCACGCTTCTGACAGAATAGGCGCCTTTCCCCGATTTAACACAACACAGTGGATTTCCTCTCTGATGGCAGCAAAAATTATTGACGGTAAAACGATTGCGCAGCAGGTGCGTCTTGAGGTTGCGGAAAAAGTAAAGCAGCGTCTGGCGGCCGGTAAACGCGCGCCGGGTCTGGCGGTCGTTCTGGTGGGTGAAAACCCCGCTTCGCAGATTTATGTCGGCAGCAAACGCCGCGCCTGCGAAGAGGTCGGCTTCGTGTCTCGCTCTTACGATCTGCCTGCAACCACCAGCGAAGCTGAGCTGCTACAGCTGATTGACGATCTCAATAATGATCACGAGATTGACGGCATTCTGGTGCAGCTGCCGCTGCCGGCTGGCATCGACAATGTTAAGGTGCTGGAACGTATTACGCCGGACAAAGATGTCGACGGTTTCCATCCCTACAACGTTGGCCGTCTCTGCCAGCGCGCGCCCACGCTGCGCCCGTGTACGCCGCGCGGCATCGTAACGCTGCTGGAGCGCTACAATATCGACACCTACGGCCTGAACGCTGTGGTAGTCGGCGCATCCAACATTGTGGGCCGTCCAATGAGCATGGAGCTGCTGCTGGCGGGCTGTACCACCACCGTCACGCATCGTTTCACCAAAGATCTGCGTCACCACGTCGAGCACGCCGATCTGCTGGTGGTCGCGGTCGGCAAACCAGGCTTTATTCCGGGCGACTGGATCAAGCCGGGCGCGGTAGTGATCGATGTCGGCATTAACCGACTGGAAAGCGGCAAAGTAGTAGGTGACGTTGATTTCGACACAGCCTCTGAGCGCGCTTCTTATATCACCCCGGTGCCGGGCGGCGTAGGGCCGATGACCGTCGCCACGCTGATCGAAAACACGCTGCACGCGTGCGAAACTTATCACGATAAAGAGGAAGCATAATGGCGAGCTTTGCACTGGGTAAACACCCACACGTCGACCTGTGCGATCTGCTGAAGCTGGAAGGCTGGGTAGAGAGCGGCGCGCAGGCGAAAATCGTTATCGCCGACGGCGAAGTGACCGTTGACGGCGCGGTAGAAACCCGTAAGCGTTGCAAAATCGTTGCCGGACAAACCGTCGAGTTCGCCGGACAGCGTATTACCGTTACCGCATAAACCGTGGCGTCCTGCGGGACGCCCCCGTTACCTACTCCTCCGCAATCCGCGTTTCGCCCTCTACCTGCTCCAGCCGAATATGATTCACCGGCGCGTGCTGCGCAATCAGGTGCGCCAGACGCGGCGAATGGCTGGTGATCCAGAGCTGACAAAACTGGCTCGCTTCGGCAATCAGATGCGCCAGCGCCGGCAGCAAATCCTCATGCAGGCTGTTCTCCGGTTCGTTAAGCGCCATAAACTGCGGCGGCCTTGGGCTGAGCAGCGCCACCACCAGACAGAGAAAACGCAGCGTACCGTCTGAAAACTCCACGCTGTCGAGCGGACGCAACACGCCGCGCCGCGACATCTGCATCTGAAAGCGGCCGTTCTGTACATCAACATGAAACTCGCTGTCGGGAAACGCCTGCGCGGTCACCGCATAGAGCAGCTCATGATGGCCGCGCTCCACGATGGTCGCCCAGGCAGCGGCAAGATTGCTGCCGTCATGCGCCAGCACCGGCGAGCGGACGCCGGTCTGCGGCACGCGGATCGGCGATCCCGGCCAGACGGCAAACTCGTGGTAGAAGCGCCACTGTCGCAGCCTTTCACGCAGCTGCGACAGTTCAGGATAGCGGTGCGGCTCGCCCAGCTGGCCGAACAGCGACTCTTCAGGATGCAGCGTCGCCGGATAGGCCACGCGTTCCCCCTCAACGTTATGCAGAAACGCCGTCTGGTTCTGCCGCTGCATAATGCAGGAGGCGGGTCGCCGCCGCTGGCCGCTCAGCCAGATGCGCTCCTCTTTAACCAGCGGGTCGAGGTTAAAGAGCGAGGTCGCCAGCGGCTCCGGAAAACCGATATCAAGCTGATAGTCGAGATCGTCCATCTGCGCCGCCAGCGTCAGCCGTTTTGGGTCGTGGCGGCGATCGCCGCGACGCAGGCCGCCCGCCCACATGACTTTCTGAATGCCGCCCTCTTCCGCCAGCGCCGCCGCAAGCCGTCCGCTGGCGGCGTCGTGCAGCAGCTTAACCGCTTTGTAGAGGTTCGATTTGCCGCAGCCGTTTGGGCCGCTAATGACGTTAAGCTGCTGTAGCGACAGCGTAAGCTGGCGCACCGAGCGAAAACCGCGAATTTCAATCTTTTCAACAGGCATAAGTTAAAGAGGTTATCCGCTATGGCATAAAAAAGGGCGCCTGCGCGCCCTTTTGATTTTACTTACGACGCCAGGTAGAACCTTGCGGCCCGTCTTCCACAATCACGCCCAGCTCGTTCAGCTTGTCGCGCGCGATATCAGCCTGCGCCCAGTTTTTCTCTTTACGCGCGTCGGCACGCGCCTGCACCCAGTGCTCGATTTCAGCCACTTCGTCGGCGTTGCTCTGCGCGCCGCTCTGCAGGAACTGCTCAGGATCCTGTTGCAGAATGCCCAGCACGTTGGCGATCTCGCGCAGCTTCGCCGCCAGGGCGTTAGCCGCATCGGCGTTTTCGCTTTTCAGGCGATTAACCTCGCGCGCCATATCGAACAGCACAGAGTAGGCTTCCGGCGTATTGAAGTCATCGTCCATCGCTGCGCGGAAGCGTGCGTCAAACGCTTCGCCGCCCGCCGCCGCAGCGTTGCGGTCGGTGTGGCGCAGCGCAGTGTAAAGACGCTCCAGCGCCGCACGCGCCTGGTTCAGGTTCTCTTCACCATAGTTGAGCTGGCTACGGTAGTGGCCCGACATCAGGAAGTAGCGTACCGTCTCGGCGTCGTAGTGCTTCAGCACGTCGCGTACGGTGAAAAAGTTGCCGAGGGATTTCGACATCTTCTCGCGATCCACCATCACCATACCGGAGTGCATCCAGTAGTTAACGTAAGGGCCGTCGTGGGCGCAGGTAGACTGCGCGATCTCATTCTCATGATGCGGGAACATCAGATCCGAGCCGCCGCCGTGAATATCGAAGTGCGCGCCAAGCTGTTTGCAGTTCATCGCCGAGCATTCAATATGCCAGCCCGGACGGCCGTTACCCCATGGCGAAGGCCAGGCGGGCTCGTCCGCTTTCGACATTTTCCACAGCACGAAGTCCATCGGGTTGCGCTTCACTTCGGCCACTTCCACGCGCGCGCCAGCCTGCAGCTGCTCCAGATCCTGACGCGACAGCACGCCGTAGCTGTCATCGCTCGGCACGTCGAACATCACGTCGCCGTTGTCAGCGACATAGGCGTGGCCGCGTGCGATCAAACGCTCTACCAGTTCGATAATCTCAGGAATATGGCGCGTGGCGCGCGGCTCCAGATCCGGCGGCAGAATGCCAAGCGCGGCGAAATCTTTATGCATCTCGCCAATCATGCGGTTGGTCAGAGTCTCGATGCTCTCGCCGTTCTCATTGGCGCGCTTGATGATTTTGTCATCGATATCGGTGATGTTGCGCACGTAGTTCAGACGATAGCCGCTGTAGCGCAGGTAGCGGGACACCACGTCGAAGGCCACGAAAGTGCGCCCATGGCCAATATGACAGAGGTCGTACACCGTGATACCGCACACGTACATGCCGATTTCGCCAGCATGAATAGGTTTAAATTCCTCTTTTTGTCGACTCAGGGTGTTATAAATCTTTAGCATTGAACAGTTCCGTTTAGACGAGTGCGGTAAACACTTTTATCAGGTTATTCAGTTATTGTGCCGTATTTTTCGCGCTTGCGCGACGGCAGCGTGCCAACAGCGCCGCGGGCGTGCTGACGCGCCATTGGAATTTATGATATAAGAAGCGTCGACTAAAATGGCCAGCGCGCTTTTGGCGGCCAGACGACTGACGACAACCTTTACAGGACGAGAATGATGGTTACCTTCCAGACCAACCACGGCGACATCGTAATTAAAACCTTCGACGATAAAGCGCCTGCTACCGTGCAAAACTTCCTCGAATACTGCCGTGAAGGTTTTTATGACAACACCATTTTCCACCGTGTTATCAATGGCTTTATGATCCAGGGCGGCGGCTTCGAGCCGGGCATGAAGCAGAAAGAGACCAAAGCTGAAATTCGCAACGAAGCGAACAACGGCCTGAAAAACACCCGCGGCACCCTGGCGATGGCGCGTACTTCCGCTCCGCACTCCGCTACTGCGCAGTTCTTTATCAACGTAGCCGACAACGACTTCCTGAACTTCCGTGACGAAAGCCTGCAGGGCTGGGGTTACTGCGTGTTCGCTGAAGTCGTAGAAGGTATGGACGTAGTCGATAAAATCAAAGCGGTCTCTACCGGCCGTAGCGGCATGCACCAGGACGTACCGAAAGATGACGTTGTCATCCAGAAAGTAACCGTCAGCGAGTAATGTCGCGCACCCTGTTTATCGCAGATTTGCATCTGTGTCAGGAAGAACCGGCGATCACCGCCGGTTTTCTGCGTTTTCTGGCGCGTGAAGCACCGCGCTGCGACGCGCTCTATATCCTTGGCGATCTCTTTGAAGCCTGGATTGGCGATGACGATCCTGACCCGCTGCACCAGCAGGTCGCCGACGCGCTGCGCGCGCTGCCGGTACCGGTTTACTTTATCCATGGCAACCGCGACTTTCTGCTCGGCAAGGCTTACGGCCGCGCCAGCGGCATGACGCTTCTGCCGGAAGAACAGGTGCTGGAGTGCTACGGCCATCGCGTGCTGATCCTGCACGGCGATACCCTCTGTACCGACGACGCAGGCTATCAGCGTTTTCGCGCCAAAGTGCATCAGCGCTGGCTGCAACGCCTTTTTCTCGCCCTGCCCCTGTTTATTCGCCAGCGCATCGCCACACACATGCGCGACGGCAGCAAACAGGCGAACCAGCATAAGTCGCTCGCCATTATGGACGTCAACGCCGGGGCGGTTGAAGAGACGATGCTGCGCCAGCAGGTGAGCATTATGATCCACGGTCATACCCATCGTCCGGCTATCCACCGCTTCGTTTTAGAGGGCGCGCCTGCCGAACGTGCCGTATTAGGCGCATGGCATGAGCGCGGCTCGATGATCCAGCTCGACGCCAGCGGCATCCGCCTTATCGAATTCGACTTTTAAAACGCCGCTAAACGTGCCGGAATCACGGCGACGCAACCGTTTTCCTTGCGCCTTTCTCATGCTATTCTCTGTGCCCTTCTTTACCTGCCCGACCGGCCAGGTTCGTTTGTTTATTCACAGGAGTTGACCGCATGTCATCCAACGCCGCCCCGGCCCGCATTGCTATTGTAATGGGCTCCAGAAGTGACTGGTCCACTATGCAGTTCGCTGCGGAAATCCTCACCAGCCTGGACGTGCCCTTCCACGTTGAAGTGGTCTCCGCGCACCGCACGCCGGACAAACTGTTCAGCTTCGCCGAAACCGCCGCCGATAACGGCTTTCAGGTGATTATCGCGGGCGCGGGCGGCGCGGCGCATCTGCCGGGCATGCTGGCGGCGAAAACACTGGTGCCGGTGCTGGGCGTGCCGGTGCAGAGCGCGGCGCTGAGCGGCGTCGACAGCCTCTACTCTATCGTCCAGATGCCGCGCGGCATTCCGGTCGGCACCTTAGCCATCGGCAAAGCGGGCGCAGCTAACGCCGGTCTGCTGGCGGCGCAGATTCTGGCGCTTCACGATGAGGCGCTGGCCGCGCGGCTCGGCGAATGGCGCCAGGCGCAGACCGATGAGGTGCTGAATAACCCGGACCCGCGGGAGGATGCATGAAGCCAGTTTGCGTACTGGGCAACGGCCAGCTGGGCCGCATGCTGCGCCAGGCGGGCGAGCCGCTGGGCATCGCCGTCTATCCGGTCGGCCTTGACGCCGAACCTGACGCGCTGCCGATTGCGCAGAGCGTGATCACCGCCGAGATCGAGCGCTGGCCGGAAACTGCGCTGACGCGCGAGCTGGCGGACCACCCCGCCTTTGTGAACCGCGATATTTTTCCGCGTCTGGCGGATCGCCTGACGCAAAAACAGCTGCTCGACCAGCTTAACCTCGCTACTGCGCCCTGGCAGCTGCTGGCGGAGAAGAGCGAGTGGCCGCAGGTATTCGCCTCGCTGGGCGAGCTGGCGATCGTCAAGCGCCGCACCGGCGGCTATGACGGGCGTGGTCAGTGGCGTTTGCGCGCAGATGAAACCGATGCGCTGCCGGACGAATGCTACGGCGAGTGCATCGTCGAGCAAGGCATCAATTTTTCAGGCGAGGTGTCGCTGGTCGGCGCGCGCGGTCAGGATGGCCGTACGGTGTTTTATCCGTTGACCCACAACCTGCACCAGGAGGGCATTCTGCGCACCAGCGTCGCCTTCCCGCAGGCAGACCCCACACAGCAGGCACAGGCCGAAGCGATGCTCAGTGCAATTATGCATGAGCTGAACTATGTCGGCGTGATGGCGATGGAGTGCTTCGTCACGCCGGAAGGCCTGCTGATCAACGAGCTGGCGCCGCGCGTGCACAACAGCGGGCACTGGACGCAAAACGGCGCCTCCATCAGCCAGTTCGAGCTGCATCTGCGCGCCGTACTGGGTCTGGCGCTGCCGCAGCCGGTGGTGTTCGCGCCGTCGGTAATGGTGAATCTCATCGGTACGGCGCTAAACCGCGACTGGCTACAGCAGCCGCTGGTGCATCTGCACTGGTATGACAAAGAGGTGCGTCCGGGCCGCAAGGTCGGCCATCTGAACCTGACCGACAGCGATAGCGCGCGGCTGACGGCGGCGCTAAAGGCGCTGGTGCCAATGCTACCGTCGGAGTACGCCAGCGGCATCGCCTGGGCGGTGGAAAAGTTCTGACGGTGGGCCTGCCCCGCTGAGGCTGTGAGTGGGCTGCCCGTGTGGGCAATATCGTCCGCTCGCCAAGAGACAAAAAGCCCTGCCAGCCCACGCCGATACGCACCTTATCCCTGAGGTGCGTATGTAAAGGGGCCAGTGCGCCTCGCTGCGCCAAACGTCCCAGACGTTTTTACGCTGGATGCGGCCTGTCTCAGCCAGCGCAAACTGTCAGGCTGAATCAAAGCGCCGGAACAGCGCCTTGCCGCGCAGCAGCCGCACGCCCAGCCAGCCGCCGCACAGCGACAGCAGCAGCGCGCCGCTGAGCGGCAACGCCAGCCACAGCGTCCAGTCTGGCTGCCACGGGAAATCAAAAATCTTACGCTGCAGCGCCCAGAGCGCCGCCTCCGCGCCCAGCGCCGCCGCCACGCCGGACACCACGCCCAGCAGCGCGAACTCGCACCACAGCGTCGCGCGCAGCAGCTTCTTGCTGGCGCCCAGCGTGCGACAAACCACCAGCTCCTGACGCCGCTGCCGCATCCCCACCTGAATCTGCGCCAGCAGCAGCAGCACGCCGCAGAACGTTACCAGCACCACCATAATCTCCAGCGCCTGGCTCACCTGAGTCAGCACCTGGCCGATCTGCCGCATAATGCTGCCGATATCCAGCAGGCTCAGCGTCGGAAACGCCCGGTTAAGCTGCGCCAGCAGAGCCGGATCGCTATCCAGCCTGAAGCTGGTCAGCCAGGTCTGCGGCTGCGCATCCAGCGCGCCGGGCGGGAAGATAAAGAAAAAGTTAGGCCGCAGGCTCTCCCAGTCGACTTTGCGCAGGCTGGTGATTTTCGCGCTGAACGCCTGGGTATCGCCGGTGAAGGTCAGCGTATCGCCCAGCGTCACTCCCAGCCGGTCCGCCAGTTCCTTCTCCATCGACACCTCGCCCGGCTTCGGCGGCCAGCGGCCCGCCACCAGCGGATTATGCTCAGGCCGCTCATTCATCCACGTCAGATTCAGTTCGCGGTTCAGGGCGTTATCCAGCTTCGGATCGGCCTCTTTACCGTTCAGGCTGGTCAGGCGCACCCGCGCAACAGGATAGAAGGTTTCCGGCTTCACCTGATGCGAAGCGAGGAAAGCGCGCACCTGAGGCACCTGATCCTGCGTCATATTGAGCAGAAAATAGTTCGGGCTGTCCGGCGGCAACTGTTGCTGCCAGCGGTCCAGCAGATCGCCGCGCATCACCAGCAGCAGCGCCAGCAGCATAAAAGAGAGCGAAAACGCCGCCAGCTGGCTCAGCGTCATGCCCGGCTGACGCAGCAGCCGGTTAATCGCCAGCCGCAGCGCCAGGCTGCGCACCACCAGCCGCCGCAGCAGCAACAGCGCGCCCCAGCCCAGCAGCGCCAGCACAGCCGCCAGCGCCACCACGCCCGCCAGCAGCGCCCACAGCATCTTGCTGCCGCCCACCAGCAACGCCAGCAGCGCAACCACAACCACGCCCATCGCCGGGATATAGCGCTTCAGCGGCCAGATATCAGCGACCGCGTCGCGTCGCAGCACGCGCAGCGGCTGGGTCGCCAGCAGCAGTCGATAGGGACGCAGGCCCACCAGCAGCGAAATCACAAACAGGGAACCGATCGCCCAGAGCCACGGCCAGCCGCTGGCGGGCGGCAGGGCTGCAGGCAGCACCGGCTTCAGCATCTGCATCAGCAGCGCCTCGACGCCCAGGCCGAGCACCCCGCCGCACATAGCCGCCAGCAGCAGCACCGCCAGCCACTGCCCGACGATCAGCCGCCGCAGCGCGCGGCGCGTCGCGCCCAGGGTTTTTAACACCGCCACCAGATCGTAACGGCTGCGGCAGTAGTGGCTCATCGCCACCGCGACGGCGGCGATCGCCAGCATCAGCGTCAGCAAAGCGGAGAGCAGTAAAAACTGCTGGGCGCGCTGCATCGAACGGC
Organism: Pantoea sp. UBA5923; assembly: GCF_002431095.1. Lineage (NCBI taxonomy): Bacteria > Pseudomonadati > Pseudomonadota > Gammaproteobacteria > Enterobacterales > Erwiniaceae > Pantoea > Pantoea sp. UBA5923. The sequence continues at coordinate 68,101 of NZ_DJDN01000078.1, forward strand.
CGAGCGCATCTTCGGAATTCTCAACGCTGATCCAGCGCTGATCCGCTTTCAGCTGCGGCTGGATCCAACTGTCGTAGCGCGCCAGCTGCCGGGGTTCGCCGGCAAACTTATAGCGCCAGGTCAGGCGGCTGCCGGGCTGAATCGCGCCGGTCTTTTGCGCGTCGGCGAGATTGATTAGCAGGCGCGGCGCCATCTGGAAAGGGTTAAAACCGCCGTCCGGCTCCTGGATCACTTCGCCCGCGATGCGCAGGCTGGCGTCGCCGACATCCAGCCTGTCGCCCACCTTCAGGTTGAGCAGCGCCATCAGACGCGGCGCGGCCAGCGCAGTGCCGGGCGCAGGTTTCAGGCCTGGCGGATCGGTCTGCAAATCGCCGAACATCGGATAGCGATTATCCACCGCTTTGACCGCCGCCAGCTGCGGCGACTCACCGGCGAACGTCATGGTCATAAAGCTGAGCTGCCCGCTGACGGCTAACCCCTCTTCCCGCGCCTTCGCCAGCCAGGCGTCAGGAATGGGCGAGCTGCTGCGCAGCGTGCGGTCGCCCGCCATAAAGTCACGGCTCTGCTGGCTTAGCCCTTTCTCCATGCGATCGCCGATCGCGCCAAGCGCCAGCACGCAGGCCACCGCCAGGGTCAGCGCCATCCAGACGATCAGCAGCGAGGGCGAGCGCCACTCGCGCCAGAACCAGCGCCAGATCATCGCTCCTCCCACACTTTGCCGTCGCGCAGCCGCAGACGACGATCGCAGCGCGCCGCCAGCTGTTCGTCATGCGTCACCAGAATCAGCGTGGTGGCGTAGTCGCGGTTGAGCGAAAAAAGCAGATCGGCGATGCGATCGCCGGTCTTACGATCGAGATTGCCGGTGGGCTCATCGGCGAACAGCAGGCCGGGACGGCCGTTAAAGGCGCGCGCCAGCGCCACGCGCTGCTGCTCGCCACCGGAGAGCTGCGCAGGCAGGTGCGTCAGACGTTCGGCCAGCCCCAGCTGGGTTAACAGTTCGCGCGCCTGCTCGCGGCTCTGGCGGTCGCTCTCGCCGCGCAGCAGCGCGGGCAGCTGCACGTTCTCCAGCGCATTGAGCGTCGGCACCAGCATAAAAGACTGAAAGACAAAGCCGACCTGCGTCGCCCGTAATGCGGCGCGCTGCTCTTCATCCAGCTGATGCAAGGGTTGTCCCAGCAGGTTGACCTCGCCGCTGCTGCCGTCGTCGAGACCTGCCAGAATACCCAGCAGCGTCGACTTGCCGGAGCCGGACTCGCCGATCAGCGCGATGGTCTCGGCCCGTTTGACAATGAAGTCAACTCCGGTAAGGATGATCAACTGGTGTTCACCCTGACCGACGGACTTTGTAAGATGATGAACTTTAAGAATGTTTTCCGCTGGCATTATCCTTTCCTGTTTTTCGTGCTTCTGCTGGCATCGCATTTCGCCGCTGCGAACACCTTACTGGTTTTAGGCGACAGCCTGAGCGCCGGTTACCGTATGTCGGCCAGCGCGGCCTGGCCAAGCCTGCTGAACAACCGCTGGCAGCAGCCCAGCGTAGTCAACGCCAGCATCAGCGGCGACACCGCCGCGCAGGGTCTGGCGCGCTTACCGGCGTTATTAAAACAGCATCAGCCGCAGTGGGTGTTAATCGAACTGGGCGGTAATGACGGACTGCGCGGCTTTCCACCGCAGGCTATCGAGCAGGATCTGCGTAAAATCATCGACGACGTGAAGGCGGCGAACGCCAGGCCGCTGCTGATGCAAATTCGTCTGCCCGCGAACTACGGGCGGCGTTATACGGAAGCGTTCAGCGGGATCTATCCCAGACTGGCACAGCAGTACAACATCCCTCTGGTGCCCTTTTTTATGGAGCAGGTCTACCTGAAGCCTGAATGGATGCAGCAGGACGGCATTCATCCGAACCCCGATGCGCAGCCCTTTATCGCCGAGCTGATGGCGAAAGAACTGGCCCCTTTAGTTAAGCATGAGTAATCTGCGGCGACGCGCTTTTTATGGGTAAAGATATGCAAAAAACCGTTGTAATTACCGGCTGTTCCAGCGGTATCGGTCGCGTCGCGGCGCAGGATCTGCAGGCGCGCGGCTACCGCGTGATCGCCGCCTGCCGCAAGCCGGAGGATGTGAATCAGATGCGCGCGCTCGGTTTTATCGCCGTCGCGCTGGATCTCGACGATGCACAGAGTATCGATCGCGCGGCTGATGAAATCCTGGCGCTGACGGACCATCGGCTGTTTGCGCTGTTCAACAACGGCGGTTTCGGCCTTTACGGGCCGTTGCGCACGCTGTCGCGCCAGCAGCTGGAGCAGCAGTTCTCCACCAACTTTTTCGGCACCCATCAGCTGACAATGCGGCTGCTGCCCGCGCTGGAGGCGAGCGGTGACGCCCGCATCGTCAACACCAGCTCCGTACTGGGGCTCATCTCAACTCCTGGCCGTGGTGCCTACGCCGCCAGTAAATATGCGCTGGAGGCCTGGAGCGACGCGCTGCGCCTTGAGGTACGCCGCAGCGGCGTGCGCGTCAGTTTGATCGAGCCAGGCCCTGTGCAGACCCGCTTTACCGACAACGTGACCCAGGGCGAGCCGGGCAAACCGGTGCGCAATCCTGGCATCGCCGCGCGCTTCACCCTGCCGCCGGAAGCGATTCTGCCTAAGCTACGCCACGCGCTGGAAAGCCCGCGGCCGCGGCTGCGCTATCCGGTGACGCTGGTCGCACATGCGATGAGCATCCTGAAACGGCTGTTGCCAGGCTGGATGCTGGATCGCATTTTAAGCAGCCGCTGAGAATTCATCTTGAAGCGTGGGCGTCCGGCCCCATATTCTTTATACACTTTCTGCCAAGAGACTTAGTCATGTCACCACAAGCTTCGATTATCGACGTCAACGAATCCAACCTGCACCAGACGCTGGAACACTCCATGCAGATCCCGGTGCTGTTCTATTTCTGGTCGGATCGCAGCCAACATTGCCAGCAGCTGACGCCCCTGCTGGAACGCCTGGCGCAGGAGTACGCCGGTCAGTTTATTCTGGCGAAGCTCGACTGCGACAAAGAACAAATGGTGGCCTCGCAGTTTGGCCTGCGCTCTATTCCGACGGTCTATCTGTTCCAGAACGGCCAGCCGGTCGATGGCTTCCAGGGCCCGCAGCCGGAAGAAGCTATCCGCGCGCTGCTGGAGAAAGTATTGCCGCGCGAAGAGGAACTCAAAGCGCAGCAGGCGCTGGCGCTGATGAATGAAGGCAAGCCGCTGGAGGCGTTGCCGCTGCTGAAAGAGGCCTGGCAGCTTAGCCGTCAGGCGAGCGAAATCGGTTTTCTGCTGGCGGAAGTCCTGATTAGCCTGAACCGCAGCGACGAAGCTGAAGAGGTGCTGGCGAAGGTGCCGTTGCAGGATCAGGATACGCGCTATCAGAGCCTGATGGCGCAGATCGATCTGCTGAAGCAGGCGGCGGATACGCCGGAAATCCAGCAGCTGCAGTCGCAGCTGGAGAGCGACCCGACCAATGCGGAACTGGCTGCTAAGCTCTCGTTACAGCTGCATCAGGTAGGACGCAACGAAGAGGCGCTGGAGCTGCTGCTCGGTTTTCTGAAGCGCGATCTGAATGCGGCTGACGGACAGGTGCGTAAAATGCTGCAGGAGATCCTGGCGGCGCTGGGCACGGGCGACGCGCTCGCTGCCCGCTATCGCCGTCAGCTCTACTCGCTGCTCTACTGATTCGGCACCGCTGTATCCGGGCCGAAGCGACTCGGCCCGTAAATTAACAACCGGGAGGTTATATGTTGACAGTGATTCCTGCGCTAATCGTACTGGCGCTTGTAACGGTTTGGGCGGGCGTAAAAATCGTGCCGCAGGGCTATCAGTGGACCGTTGAGCGCTTTGGGCGCTACACCCGCACGCTGCAGCCCGGTTTGAGTCTGGTGGTGCCGTTTATGGATCGTATTGGTCGCAAGATCAATATGATGGAACGCGTGCTGGATATCCCCTCGCAGGAAGTCATCTCCAAAGATAACGCCAACGTCACTATTGACGCCGTCTGCTTTATTCAGGCGGTTGACCCAGCGCGCGCGGCCTATGAAGTCAGCAACCTTGAGCTGGCGATCATCAATCTCACCATGACTAATATCCGTACCGTCCTCGGCGGCATGGAACTGGATGAGATGCTCTCGCAGCGCGATAACATCAATACGCGTTTGCTGCATATCGTCGACGAAGCGACCAACCCCTGGGGCGTGAAAATTACCCGTATTGAAATTCGCGACGTGCGTCCGCCGCAGGAGCTGATTGCCGCCATGAACGCGCAGATGAAGGCAGAGCGTACCAAACGCGCCGACATCCTTGCGGCGGAAGGCGTGCGTCAGGCGGCGATTCTGCGCGCCGAAGGCGACAAGCAGTCGCGCATTCTGAAAGCCGAAGGCGAGCGAACCTCAGCGTTCCTGCAGGCGGAGGCGCGCGAGCGCCAGGCCGAAGCCGAAGCGCGCGCCACCAAAATGGTATCCGAAGCTATCGCGGCGGGCGATATCCAGGCGGTGAACTATTTTGTAGCGCAGAAATATACCGACGCGCTGCAGAAAATCGGTGAAGCCAGTAACAGCAAGGTGGTTATGATGCCGCTGGACGCCAGCAGCCTGCTGGGATCCGTGGCAGGCATCAGTGAGCTGCTGAAAGGCGCGTCTTCTGAGTCGAAACGCTAATGCTACTGGAAATCATCACCCACCCGCACTGGTTCTGGCTGACGCTTGGCGGCCTGCTGCTGGCGGCGGAAATGCTCGGCACCAGCGGCTATCTGCTGTGGAGCGGCATCGCGGCGGTGCTGGTGGGCCTTGTAGAGTGGCTGGCTCCCTTTAGCTGGACGGCGCAGGGCACGCTGTTCGCGCTGCTGACCTTAGTCTGCGTTTATCTCTGGTATCGCTGGATGCGCCATCGCGAGCGCCATCAGCAGCCCAACTCTCTTAACCAGCGCGGCAACCAGCTGATCGGCACGCATCTGACGCTGGATGCGCCGCTGATTAACGGCATCGGCCATGTAAAGCTGGGCGACAGCAGCTGGCGCGTGCAGGCCGACCAGGATCTGCCTGCTGGCACTCAGGTTATCGTTACGGGCGTCGAGGGCATTACGCTGCACATCGCGCCGCGTTAATCGGACTGGCCCGGCGTATGGCCACAGCATCCCGCCAGGTTGTTGATGATTGGACACTCTGCGCTCTCATCGCCTGGGCAGGCGTCGGCCAGCGCCAGCAGCCGCATGCGCATCGCCTGTAGCTCTTCAATATGCGTGGCGATCTCCGCCGCTTTTTGCAGGGTGCGCGCTTTGACGTCGGCGCTGTGGCGCGCCGGATCGTTGAACAGCGTAACCAGCTCGCGGCATTCATCAAGCGTAAAGCCCACCTGTCGCGCCTGACGCAGTAGGTTCAGCTCCTCAAGATGATGAGCGCTGTAGCGACGGTAGCCATTGTCGCTGCGCAGCGGCGGCGTCACCACGCCCTTCTCTTCATAGAAACGGATCGCTTTGCTGGTTAACCCGGTTTTTTTCGCCACATCGCTGATATTCACTCTGCTCTCTCCTTAAAAACCGATCGCGGCTATTGCCTGTAAAAATAGTTTGACCTTCCCCTTGATGGAAGGTTTAGCCTGTATAACGAGTGATAAAAAGCTCGCATTGTTAACTGCGACACAACAGGAGCCCACTATGTCTCACACTATCTCGCTGGCGCTGGAAGGCCTTTCCTGCGGCCACTGCGTCAAACGCGTTAAAGAAGCGCTCGAGCAGCGCGACGATGTCGAACAGGCCAGCGTCACGCAGCAGGAAGCGCAGGTGATCGGCAGCGCCGACGCCGCGTCACTGATCGCCACCGTGGAAGAAGCGGGCTATCACGCCACGCTGAACGGCGACAGCCACCCAAAGCCTGAGCCGTTGACAGCTTCAGAGCCGCCGCCGGAGGCGCTGACAACGGTGGCGGAAACCCAACCGGCACAAGAGAGTGAAAGCGCGCAGTTCCTGCTGATCGAGGGCATGAGCTGCGCCAGCTGCGTCAGCCGGGTGGAAAAGGCGCTGGAAAAAGTGCCCGGCGTTACCCAGGCGCGGGTAAACCTTGGCGAACGCAGCGCGCTGGTCATCGGCGATGCCCCTGCGCAGCAGCTGGTCGAGGCGGTCGACGCGGCGGGCTACCAGGCTCAGGTGGTGCAGGATGAACAGGAGCGACGCGATAAACAGCAAAGCAGCGCGCGTCACGCGATGCGCCGTTTTAGCTGGCAGGCGGCGCTGGCGCTGGCTTTCGGCGCGCCCCTGATGATCTGGGGCATGATCGGCGACAATATGATGCTCAGCGACGCTAACCGCAGCCTCTGGCTCGCTATCGGCAGCGTGACGCTGTTGATCATGGTGGTCGCTGGCGGTCACTTCTATCGCAGCGCGTGGCGCAGCCTGCGCAACGGCAGCGCCACGATGGACACGCTGGTCGCGCTCGGTACCGCCGCCGCGTGGATCTACTCTTTCAGCGTCGCGCTCTGGCCTGACTTTTTCCCGATGCAGGCGCGCCATCTCTATTTTGAAGCCAGCGTGATGATTATCGGCCTGATTAATCTCGGCCATGCGCTGGAGCAGCGCGCGCGCCAGCGCTCCTCTAAAGCGCTTGAGCGCCTGCTCGATTTGACGCCCGCCCAGGCGCGCCTTGTCAGTGAACAGGGGGAAATGCTGGTGCCGCTCAGCGCGGTGCAGCCGGGTATGAAGTTGCGCCTGACCACGGGCGATCGCGTGCCGGTAGATGGCGAAATTGAAGAGGGCGAAGCCTGGCTGGATGAGGCGATGCTGACCGGCGAAGCGGTGCCCCAGGGCAAAGGCGCAGGCGACAAGGTATTTGCCGGGACGCTGGTGCAGGATGGCGCGGTGCGCTTTGTGGCGCGCGCTACCGGCCAGCACACCGCGCTGTCGCGTATTATTCATCTGGTGCGCCAGGCGCAGAGCAGCAAGCCTGACGTGGGCCGCCTCGCCGACCGTATTTCGGCGGTATTTGTGCCGGTGGTGGTGGCCATCGCCCTGATCAGCGCCGCGATCTGGTATTTCTTCGGCCCGCAGCCGCAGATCGCCTATACGCTGGTGATCGCTACCACGGTGCTGATTATCGCCTGTCCCTGCGCGCTGGGCCTGGCGACGCCGATGTCGATTATCGCGGGCGTCGGACGCGCTGCTGAACTGGGCGTGCTGGTGCGCGACGCCGACGCTCTGCAGCGCGCCAGCCGTATCGATACGCTGGTGTTTGATAAAACCGGTACGCTGACGGCAGGAACACCGCAGCTCGATGAAGTGCTGACGTGGAACGGCTGGTCGCGTGATGCCGTATTGCAGGTGGCCGCCGCGCTGGAGAAAAACGCCAGCCATCCGCTGGCGCAGGCGATTGTCGCGGCGACCGACGCGACGGCCAATGTTGAGATTGCGCAATTTCGTACAATACGCGGCAAAGGCGTCAGCGGCATACTCGACGGCAGAACGCTGCTGCTGGGTAATGCGGCGCTAATGCAGGATAACCATATCGCTCTGCAACAGGCACAGCCGGATATCGAGCGGCTTTCGCGTCAGGGCGCAACGCCGGTGCTGCTGGCGCAGAACGGTGAGCTTGTCGGTCTGATTGCGCTGCGCGACCAGCTGCGTCCCGAGAGCAAAGCGGCGCTACAGCGGCTGCATCAGGCGGGCTACCGGCTGATGATGCTGACCGGCGACAGAGAAGAGACGGCACGCGCTATCGCTCAGGAAGCAGGCATCGACGAGGTAATCGCTGGCGTACTGCCGGAAGCGAAAGCGCAGACCATCGCCGCGCTGCAGCAGCAGGGCCGTCGCGTTGCTATGGTTGGCGACGGCATCAACGACGCGCCGGCGCTGGCGCAGGCGGATGTCGGTATCGCCATGGGCAGCGG
>NZ_DJDN01000078.1:76048-76648 GCF_002431095.1 Pantoea sp. UBA5923
CGGTATCGCCATGGGCAGCGGTAGCGACGTGGCGGTAGAAACCGCGCCCATCACGCTGATGCGCGCCGATCTCAACAGCGTTGCCGATGCGCTGGCGCTCTCCAGCGCGACGCTGCGCAATATTCGCCAGAACCTGCTGGGCGCGTTTATCTATAACAGCCTGGGCATTCCGCTGGCGGCGGGCGTGCTCTATCCGCTGACCGGCGCGCTGCTCAGTCCGGTCGTCGCGGGCGCGGCGATGGCGCTCTCCTCGATTACCGTCGTCAGTAACGCCAACCGGCTGCTGCGCTTTCGTCCGACGCCGCGACAATAGCCGTTATTGCCCTGTTTTTCAGCGGCAGTAATCGCTAGCATGGCGTTTTGACTGAGTAAGGACAGGGAATGACAGGCAGCATTTGGCGCAGTGTGCAGGGGCTGATAAGCCGACTCTTTCCCGCCAGCTATCGCTGGCCCGCCCAGGATATTCGGCTGGACGATCGCCTGCTGCACCTGGTCGGCAGCATTCATATGGGCACGCGCGATATGCAGCCGCTGCCCGCGCGACTGCTGCGACAGTTACAAAAGGCGGATGCGCTGATTGTTGAGGCGGACATTACTCAG
>NZ_DJDN01000078.1:76806-84276 GCF_002431095.1 Pantoea sp. UBA5923
TACTCAGGGCGGCTCGCCGTTTGACGATCTCGAACAGCGCGCGCCGCTTGAGGCTCGCCTGACGTCAGAGGATCGGGATCGTCTTGAGGCGCTGTGCGGCGAACTTCATCTGTCGCTGACGATGTTTGATACCCTGCCCGCCTGGCAAATCGCGCTGATGTTACAGGCACAGCAGGCGCAGCGGCTTGGGTTACGCCCCGATTACGGCATCGATTTTCAGCTGCTGCAGGCGGCGAAAACGCTGAACAAACCGGTCATCGAGCTGGAGGGCGCAGAGACGCAAATCGCGCTGCTGAAATCGCTGCCGGATGACGGCATGGCGCTGCTAAAAGATACGCTGACGCACTGGCATACCAATGCGCGCCTGTTGCAGATGATGGTGAGCTGGTGGCTGGACGCCCCGCCGCGCCAGCCGCGCATTGAACTGCCCTCGACGTTTAGCTCGGCGCTCAACGATACGCTGATTGCGCAGCGCAACGCACAGTGGCGCGATCGATTACGGGCGTTGCCGTCCGGGCATTATGTCGTGGCGGTAGGCGCGCTGCATCTCTATGGCGAAGAAAATCTGCCTGAGCTTTTACGGCGGTAAAAAAAGAAGGCCGGTATTGCTACCGGCCTGTCAAAGAGGAATTTGTTTATCATTTTGGTTATCGCTCAGCCTTTCAGCTGGCGCGAAACCAATTCTCTCGCAAAGCACAAACTTTCGCCACTATTAATTTATTTAATTTAGGAATGAGATTTTTCCTATAAGGATGAATTTATGACGCCTGCTGTAAAACTTCTGGAAAAACAAAAGGTCCCTTTCACGCTTCATCCCTATGAGCATGACAGTCAGGAAACCAGTTTTGGCGACGAGGCGGTGCGGAAACTTAATCTGGATGCGCGGCAGGTCTATAAAACGCTGCTGGTCGCACTGAACGGCGATGCGAAACAGCTGGCAGTCGCGGTGACGCCGGTTGCCAGCCAGCTCGATCTGAAAAAGGTCGCAAAAGCCCTGGGAGCGAAAAAAGCGGATATGGCCGATCCGCAGCTGGCACAGCGTGTGACCGGCTATCTGGTGGGCGGCATCAGCCCGCTGGGGCAGAAAAAGCGTCTGCCGACGGTTATTGATAACTCCGCCGCCGACTTCGCCACTATTTTTGTCTCCGGCGGCAAGCGCGGTCTTGATCTCGAACTGGCGGCGCAGGATCTGGCGCGCCTGCTCGACGCCCCGCTGGCGGATATCGCACGACGCGATTAACCGCGCGGCTGGGCACAGAGCTGATCGATCATCCAGCGTCCGGCTGGTCCCGGCGGATTGCGTCGCGACCATATCGCCTCTACCGCGATATGCTGCGGCCAGCCCGGCAGCGCCAGCTCCTGCAAAAGGCCATGACCAAACTGCCTGACCAGCCAGCGCGGCAGTATGCTCCAGCCGAACCCCTGCTCTGCCATCTCCAGCAGCAGCAAATAGGTCGGCGCCGACCAGACGCGTCCCGGCGGCGCGACAGCTTGCGGTTCAATCCAGGTATTAAGCCGCAGCTGGCGTACCTGCTCCAGCGCGCTTTCTGTAACGCCGGGCTGCTGCGCCAGCGGATGATCGCGATGTATATAGATAGCCATTTCTGCATTCACCTGCAGCCGCGCGACGGCGATATCGGGCGGCAGAGCGGGCTGCGCGCGCACCACGCCCAGGTGAACGCGTCCCGCCTGCAGTAAATCCAGCACGTCGGCATCCTCCGCAATCATGCACTCCAGCTCAATTTCCGGGAAACGCGCGTCGAACTGCTTTAGCAGCTGCTCATGATGTTCGGTCTGCCAGAAATCTGACACGGCGAAACTAAGACGCGGCTCGACGCCCTGCGCCAGCCTGATGGCCAGCGCATCCAGCCGCTCGCTGGCGGCGAGGATCTGCTGCACCTGCGCCAGCGCGCCCCGGCCCTGATCGGTCAGGATCGGCTGACGTCCGCTGCGATCGAACAGTTTGAAACCGAGATCGTCCTCCAGCCCGGCTACCGCCATGCTGATGGTTGACTGGCTTTTGCCGAGCGCACGCGCCGCGGCGGAAAAGGATCCGCTGCTAACGGTCTGCACAAAGGCTTCTAAAGATTCAGGGGAGTAGCGCATTTTCATCCATCGCTTTTATCGATAGGTCATCATTTTATCTTATCACCATGAGGTGCCAGAATGCCCACCTGTCTGATGGAGGTGAATAATGCGTACCCGTTCGCTTAAAGAACGTTTTTTACATGCGCTGGGTTTTGAAACCCTGGCGATCCTGACCGTTTCGCCGCTGGCTGCCTGGGCGATGGATAAGCCGCTGTTTCAGATGGGCGCGCTGGCGCTAATGCTCTCTACCGTCGCGATGCTATGGAACATGATATACAACACCCTTTTCGACAGGCTTTGTCCGCCAGGCCAGATCCATCGCGGACTGCTGATCCGCGCCTTGCACGCGCTGCTTTTCGAAGGCGGGTTTATTTTAATTGGCTTGCCGATTGCCGCGTGGATGCTCGGCATCTCGCTGTGGCAGGCATTTTTGCTGGAAGTGGCGTTTTTCCTGTTTTTCCTGCCCTATACCATGGCGTACAACTGGGCATGGGACCGGCTGCGTCCGCGCTGGTTCGAACGTAACGCCTGCGAGGCATAGTTTTTTCAGACGGCTACGCTGTTAAGCAGCGATGACAGGGGCCGAGGCGCAAAGCGCTCTGCGTAGGGATAAAACGCCAGGGCGTGTTTGAACGACGCAGCGTACTGGCCCGGTGACGGACGCACCTCAAGGATGAGGTGCGGATCCGCGCGATCAGCGCTGTCTTGAGCGCCTTTTCGATCGGGCCATACTGCTCGCGTGAGCATCCCGCCAGGTTTTCACGGCGCGTTATGCGCCGTTTCACGTCCCCAGGGCCAGAGCCACGCCAGAAACATCTGCGGATAGCTGCGCTTATGCGGCTTGTCGCGCGCCTTTTTCTCCGCCTCCGTCAGCGTATGGATAGATTCTGTCGGTGCATAGTCGCTGGCTTTCAGCGGCGAATGGGCTTTAACGTAGTCGCGCAGCACCTCAGCATCGATATTGCCGGGGTTTTGATAGCCTGCATGGGTATCAATACGCGGATAGCCGTCACCGCCTGCGGCATTAAAACTGTTGGTTGCCATGCGATAGGTTTTATTCTCCTGCAGCGGCTGACCATTAATGCGCACATCGCTTACCTTGCTGCCGTCCGCCACCAGGCTGACGTGCGCGAACTGAGCGAAGCCGCCCGCGTCAGGCTTAATATTCGCCACCACATCGAGATATTTTTTCACTTCGGCACCGGTCATCGTCACTGACACCACCTGATTGCCGAACGGCTGCACCTGCAGCAGATCGCGCCAGCTTAGTTTGCCAACCGGGAGCGATGCGCGAATGCCGCCGCCGCTCATCACGGCGAAATCTGCCTGGGTCTTCGCCATTTGCGCGCGTAAAATCAGCTGCCCAAGATTGGTCTGGGTAAAACGCACCTGCTCGCGTTCGCCGTTAAACTGCCCTACCGTACTGCCGACGCTGACGTTCAGGCGCGTCTCAGCCCGCTTCTGATAAGGCATCAGCAGCTTCATCATTGCGGTATTCTTAGGGATCTCCTGCTGATACGTGAGCCAGGTCTCGCTGCCGTCGGCGTTTTTAATCTGATGCTTCAGGTTCACCGGCACCAGCGCGTAGGATTCCAGCGCAACTTCACCATTGCGCCAGGTAAAATCGCCGCGTCCGACATATTCGCCCCACTTCCCGGCCTGCATAATCCAGATGCCGTTCTGCTTGTCCGGCTGACAGGCGGCCCCCGGCTGATACTCTTTGATCAGCACGTTGGCTTTCTCCATGCACACCGTATCGTGCGAGTGACCGCCGACAATCATGGACACGGTGCCGGGCGGCAGGCTGCGCGCCAGGGTGACGTCGCCCGGCGCGTTGCTGCCGTGTTCGCCGTTGTCGTCATAGCCGAGATGGCTCAGCACCACGATAACGTCAGGTTTCTCTCCGGCGCGCAGCTCCGCCACCGCTTTTTCCGTTTCGCTGACGGGATCGCGAAACTCGACATCCCGCAAATAGGCAGGGTTCGCCAGCTTAGCGGTATCGGGCGTAGCCAGGCCCAGTACGGCGATCTTTAGCCCCATGCGATTAAAAATCGCCCAGGGCTTAAAGAGACGCTGGCCGGTGCTTTTCTGATAAAGATTGGCAGCGAGAAAGGGAAAGCGCGCCCAGCTCTCCTGCTTGCGCAGCACCTCAAGCGGATGATCGAACTCGTGATTGCCGAGCGCCATGGCGTCATAGCCGATCAGGTTCATGCCGCGAATATCGGGCTCGGCATTAAGCTCGTCTGACTCGGGCACGCCGGTATTAACGTCGCCTGCAGAGAGGATCAGCGCGCCGCCGCCCCTGGCCTGTACGTCATAACGCAGCGTATCCATCAGCGTCTTTTGCGCTGCCAGCCCATATTCGCCCTGTGCGTTGTACCAGAAGTGGCCGTGTTCATCATTTGTATGAAGGATGCTAAAGCGGTAAGTGCGATCCGCCTCAGCGGCCTGAGAAAGCGCAGGCGTCAGCGCCAGCAGCGCAAGGCCGGTTGCAGCCCATCGTGGTAACAGCAAAGCCCGTCTCCTTATTGTATGAAGTGCCCGTTCCGGGTGGTATCAGTATGCTGCCCCACTGTGTCGCATATTCCGCAGGTTAACTCAAGACGAAACGCCATTGCCGCTGGCCCTGAACGCGTTTTAACACTGATAATCAAAAGAAAGCCTACGCCACTAAGCTGATGCAAAGCCGCGCCTGGCGACTTTTCTCCGCCTTTTGGCGAGATTTCCTTTTGATAGTGCTCACCGGTGCGCCCTTTTCCAGAAAAACAGGGTTATACCGCCGCGCGCGGATCTCCCTGACTACGGCTTAAATTGACGAAAACAGACAAAAATAACCGTTCGGCTCCTCTTTCCTCTTAATTTCACACTTTCTACTTATCATTTAGCAATTATTTCAGCGAAAGAGTGCAGGTTGTCTTAAACTTCTTTGTTACAGGCAGATACATTTGTACACAGGGAGACAGGCATGCATCACACCACACCGCTGATCACCACTATCGTCGGGGGACTGGTTCTGGCGTTTCTCCTTGGCATGCTGGCAAACCGGCTGCGCATTTCGCCGCTGGTCGGCTACCTGCTGGCGGGCGTGCTGTCCGGGCCGTTTACGCCCGGCTTTGTCGCCGATACTAACCTCGCGCCAGAACTGGCGGAGCTGGGCGTCATTCTGCTGATGTTCGGCGTTGGTCTGCACTTTTCGCTGAAGGATTTAATGGCGGTAAAGAACATCGCCATTCCCGGCGCCGTGGCACAAATCGCCGTCGCTACGCTGCTGGGAATGGGCCTTTCCGCCTGGCTGGGCTGGTCGCTGATGACGGGTCTGGTATTTGGTCTTTGTCTCTCCACCGCCAGCACCGTGGTGCTGCTGCGCGCGCTGGAGGAGCGTCAGCTGATTGACAGCCAGCGCGGGCAAATCGCCATCGGCTGGCTGATTGTCGAAGATCTGGTGATGGTGCTGACGCTGGTGCTGCTGCCCGCCATTGCTGGCATGCTGGAACAGGGCAATGCCAGTCCGCAGCTGCTGGCGTGGGATCTGCTGCTGACCATCGGCAAAGTCGCTGCCTTTATGGTGCTGATGATGGTAGTAGGCCGACGCGTAGTGCCCTGGATCCTGTCGAAAAGCGCCGCGACCGGCTCGCGCGAGTTGTTTACCCTGGCGGTGCTGGCGCTGGCGCTTGGCATCGCCTTTGGCGCGGTAGAGTTTTTCGATGTCTCTTTCGCGCTCGGTGCTTTTTTTGCCGGAATGGTGCTGAATGAGTCAGAGCTGAGCCATCGCGCCGCCCATGACACGCTGCCGCTACGCGACGCCTTCGCGGTGCTCTTTTTTGTCTCGGTAGGGATGCTGTTCGATCCGAGGATCCTGATTGAGCAGCCGCTGGCCGTACTGGGCGCGCTGGTCATTGTGGTGCTGGGCAAGTCCCTCGCCGCCTGGCTGCTGGTGACGCTGCTGGGCCATTCGCGCCGCACCGCGCTGACCATCTCCGTCAGCCTGGCGCAGATCGGCGAGTTCGCTTTTATTCTCGCCGGGCTCGGCATTTCACTCAATTTACTCAGCAGCGAGGGGCGCAACCTGGTGCTGGCGGCGGCGATCCTGTCCATTATGCTGAACCCTATCTTGTTCAGCCTGCTGGAACGTTTTCTGGCGAAGAGCGAAAGCCGTCAGGAACAGGCGCAGCAAGAGGTGACTGAAGAGGAGAAGCAGATCCCGGTGGATATTTGTCACCATGCGGTGATTGTCGGCTATGGCCGGGTCGGCAGTCTGCTGGGCCAGAAACTGCTGGAAGCGGATGTGCCCTTCGTCGTGGTGGAGAATTCCCGCGCGCGCGTCGAGGCGCTGCGCGAGCAAGGCATCAGGGCGGTGCTCGGCAATGCTGTGCGCGCCGAAACCATGGAGCTGGCGCGGCTCGACTGCGCGCGCTGGCTGCTGCTGACCATCCCTAACGGCTATGAGTCAGGCGAGATCGTCACTACTGCGCGCGAAAAGTTTAACGATATTGAGATCATCGCGCGTGCGCACTATGACGACGAAGTAGAGTACATCATGGCGCGCGGCGCGACGCGCGTCGTGATGGGCGAGCGCGAAATCGCCTCCAGTATGCTGCATATGCTGGAAACAGACATCGCCGAGCGCCCTGTCGTACGCGAATGCCCCCTCTGACCGCCCCGGCTTTGGGTCGGCGCGGGTCAACATCGCCTTTTGACCTCAGCTGAGGCTTAGCGATCCCAGTAGGACTCTTCCAGGCTGTCTTCACGCTCCGGCAGGCCGCGCGTCAGGCGCGGCGAATGCTGGTTCAGCACCTGATAGCTGACGCGGTTGGCATATTTGCACACCTGCGCCAGCGACGAGTAAGTCAGGTACTCGCGCGCATGCTTGCTGGAATTGGGCACCTTCTGCCGATGGTAGTTATTCGCCGTAATGTCATGCAGCAGCGCCGCCAGCGCGCCGTCGCCTGCGCCGTTGGTGTTCATGATCTTCTCTGGCCCGCCCATATAAGGTGCGATATGCGAGAAGATACGCAGCGGCTGCTCGCACTCCTGCTGGCGCATGGCGCGGCTGAACTCATACTGGTTGAATTCCGCAATCGCTCCCGGCAGCAGCGGATGATTGGTTTTGCGCTTGAATTCGTCTTCGGTGTAGCCCGCCATATAGAGTCCGGTCGGACCGGCGGTGCAGAGCACCAGGTCTACCCACTCCAGCGCCATATCGGCCGCGCGCAGCGGGTCCGATTCGCCGGTAAGCGCCAGCGCTTCCTCTTCGTTCATCGCCACAATAGTGACGTGATCGCGCAGGAAATCGCGCCAGAATTGCGGGTTATCGCCAATAACATATTTGGTGCCCAGCGTAAGCACCACCGGCACATTGTGGCGCTTCGCATATTCAATCGT
>NZ_DJDN01000078.1:84329-93471 GCF_002431095.1 Pantoea sp. UBA5923
TCCCCTTCGGCACAGCGCACCAGATAGGAGGTAAGCACCAGCGCCGACGCGCCAGCAATCACCGCTTCAGGGATGCTCTCGGCGCGTAGCTGATTCATCTGCCCTGGGCTGATGGCGAAGGTGCGTTCGCCCTGCTCGCCGATCAGCGTAAAGCAGCGGCCAATGGCGCCATCGACGCCCTGCAGATAGTTAAGATCCATTCGGCTGGAGGTGTTGCAGAGATAGCGATAGGCGTAGCCGCCAATCTGAATATTGTTGCACATTACGCCAAGCAGCACCGACCGGTCGTCGGCCAGTACGGAATAGTTGTGCAGCGTATTGCCAATAGTGCCGCCGGCAAACTGGTGGCTAATCAGGTTATCGCGCATCAGCTCGTGATAGAGCGCCTCGGCAACGTCGTCGGCGATAACTAAAGAGTGTCCGGCGCTCAGGCCGTAGCGCACCAGGAAGGCGTCATCGACTTTGGCCTCAATATCGACCAGCGTCTGGTCGATTCCCACGACCCAGCTCCCCTCTTCCACCTCCTGCGAGGCAGCATGCAGTAAGGGATCGCGAGCGCTAACGGGAAAATAGTGTTTGGATTTACGTTTGCCGGGAAATTTCATGATGGGTGCCGTCAGAAAAACAGGCGGAGGATGATAGCACATTCTCCGCCGCGGCTTTAACGACGCGCGTTGACCAGCTGCACCATCATGTCAATGTGGGCCGCATCCGCGTTCAGCGCCGGAATATATTCGAACTTCTCGCCGCCGCCGTGTATGAAGAATTCGCGGTTCTGTTCGCTGATCTCTTCCAGCGTCTCCAGACAGTCCGCGGCAAAGCCCGGGCTCATCACCTGCACATGCTTAACGCCCTTCTTCGCCAGCCCCTGCATGGTTTCGTCAGTGTAGGGCTGCAGCCAGGGTTCGCGGCCAAAGCGCGACTGGAAGGTCATCATAATTTGATCGTCGCGCAGGCCCAGCGCCTGCTGCAGCAGCGCAGTGGTATCGGCGCAGCGCAGCGGGTAGTCGTCGCCCTCTCTGGCGAAGCGCTGCGGAATGCCGTGATAGGAGAGCACCAGCAGATCTGGCTGGCCGTGCGCCGCGAAAGAGCGCTCTACCGAAGCTTTCAGCGCGGCGATATAGGCCGGATGCTCGGCATAGTCGCGAATAAAGTGAATATCCGGCATAGTCCGCGCCGTTTTAAACGCGCTGTACAAACCGTCCCAGACCGCCGCCACGGTCGAGCAGGAGAACTGCGGATAGAGCGGCAGCACGATCATACGCGTGACGCCCTGCGCCATCAGACTATCCACCGCGCTCTGCAGGCTGGGGTTGCCATAGCTCATGCCCAGCTCGACCGGCATATCGACGCGCGCCGCCAGCGCTTCGCGCTGCTGTTTGCTGTAAACCATCAGCGGCGAACCGCCCTCCATCCAGACGGAGGCGTAAAGCTTCGATACGCGAGGCGAGCGAAATGGCAGCACGACACCATTGAGGATCGGCCACCAGAGCCAGCGCGGCGTATCCACGACGCGAGGATCGCTGAGAAACTGTTTCAAATAGCGCTTTACAGCAGCTGTAGTGGGCGCGTCTGGCGTACCGAGATTAACCAGTAACACGCCGGGCTTGTCTTGCCTCATTGTTATTCCTTGATAGCGAAGATGCGTGAAAACAGGAGGAATTGTAGCGGAAACCGGGGAAGGGAAAAGCAATTACTGCAAAAGGGGCTGGCACTGCCAGCCCCAGAGGCGTTAGCCGAGAATGCGCGCCAGCTGCTTGCTGACGTCGGCGACCGGCTGAGTGCCGTCGATTTTGTGATAAGCGGTGTTGCCCGCTTCCGCTTCTTTGCTGTAGTAGGCAATCAGCGGCGCAGTCAGCTGATGGTATTCCACCAGGCGCTTACGCACAGTCTCTTCCTGATCGTCTTTACGCGTGGTCAGCTCTTCGCCGGTAACGTCATCATGACCTTCCACTTTCGGCGGATTGTATTTAACGTGATAAACGCGGCCTGACGGCGCATGTACGCGACGGCCAACGATGCGATCGACGATCAGCTCGTCCGGCACGGCGAACTCCAGCACGCAGTCAATTTTAATGCCGGCCTCTTTCATCGCATCCGCCTGCGGAATGGTGCGTGGGAAACCGTCCAGCAGAAAACCGTTTTTGCAGTCTTCCTGCGCGATACGCTCTTTTACCAGCGCGATAACCAGCTCGTCAGTTACCAGTTTACCGGCGTCCATAATGGCTTTCGCCTGGTTGCCGAGCTCGGTGCCGGCTTTAACCGCCGCACGCAACATATCGCCCGTGGAGATTTGCGGGATGCCATATTTCTCCATGATGAACTGAGCCTGAGTGCCCTTACCTGCGCCCGGAGCACCGAGCAGAATAATACGCATTGCGTAAATCCCCTTGCGAATCGCATTGATCAATCTAGAAGGCGAAGACCATACCATTATGACCCGCTCACCACAAGAAAGGCGCAGGCGCCTTCCCGGCGACGATAGCCCGTTTCTCCATAAAAGGCGGCGGACAGGCGCGGCTACGCCTTTTTTTCAGATTTGCCGCCAGGGCTGAACAGCCCTTGAACTCTTTTGTCGATCTGCGGCGTCAGGTTGGTCTGCTTTCGCCCGCTGCCGCGCTGGCTGGCGCGCACCAGCAGATACCCCTGCTGCGGCCAGAGCTCCAGATCGCCGGCGGGTGTCAGCGCGGCCAGCAGCGTCCGCGGCAGGGGGAAGCTGGCGAACGGCACGCCTGGGGTATGGCTGGAGGCGAGCAGCATCGGCGCGTGAAGGCTAATCGCGTTGACGCTGGCATGGTTATAAGGGCGCCAGCTTTGCTCTCTGATACGCGCCAGCGCGGCAAGCACCGGCGCGTCCAGCGGCAAGCCCTGCTCGAACAGCCGCAGCTCGCTGCGCACCAGCGTGCTGAAGTCGGCGGTGCGCAGCGCTACCAGCACCAGACCTTCTGGCAGATCGGCATGCCGATCGAGGCGCGCGACAAACAGCCTGGCGTGCGCCATCACTTCCTCATGCAGCACGCTGGCGAAGCTTTCGCTGACGTCAACCACTCCCTGATGTTGGCACTCATGCAGCGATCGCACTCGCCCATACGGCAGTTCTACGTGCGCGATAAAATTGATATTCCCGGCCATCAGCGGCACCGCGGGCAATACATTCAGCTCCGTGACGGGAAAGTGCGTGGCGTAGCGCGTCTGATTGCGCGCCTGCTCCTGCCGCAGGAAAAGCTGAGAAAGCAGAATGCGTGCTACGTGCAGCGACGGGGCGAAGAACACATCATACTGATCCAGCCGGTAATGCCGTGACAACAGGGTACGTAACCGGTCTCGCGCCTCGGAAGGTCGGTCGGCCCAGGGATGAAATGCCATCGCGTCGTGGTTCTCTTTTTATCTCTCGGGTGATGGCGGGTGCAGAGCCACGCATAGCTCTGCCTGCGAGTCAACCCGCCATAATCAGCGGGCAAGGTTAGGGGAATGTGGCTGGACTTTAAAATGATATAAACTGACAATCCCTGTTAGGTTTTTACACAGGGGATGAGTATGACCCGGCTACCTCCGCTAAGGGCGCTGCACCATTTTCACCAGGCGGCGTTACACAGCAGCTTTAGCGTGGCGGCCGAACGCCTGCACGTCACTCACAGCGCCGTAAGCCATCAGATTCGCCAGCTGGAGAGCTGGATGGGCAAGCCGCTTTTCGTGCGCACCAACGGACGCGTTAAGTTAACCTCACACGGCGAGCGCCTGCTGCTCAGCTGTCAAAAAGCCTTTAGCGAACTTTCCACCACCTGCGCCAGCATTCGCACCGGCATGCGCCATCATCTGACTGTCTCCTGCGCGCCAAGTTTTCTGTCGCAGTGGCTGATTCCGCGCATCAGCACCTTTTATCAGCGCTATCCCGATATCGAAATTCACTTTCAGGGGCAGCTGGAGCTGAGTCAGCTGCGCAGCGAACATGTCGATGTTTTGATCCTTAGCTATGAGCAGCCGCCCGACGGCGATATCGACGCCACGCTGATCGGTGATGATTATCTTGGGCCGCTCTGTGCGCCGCTGTTCGCCCCGCGCTTTCGCAGCGTGCAGGATCTCGCTGCCCTTCCTTTGCTGCACGCCGATACGCGCCTGCACGCCTGGGCGGAGTGGTCGAAAAGCGCCGAGGTGCGCGGCAATTTCTGGTCGGGAAAGCATTTCGACAACCTGACGCTTGGCATCCAGGCGGCGAAAAACGGGCTGGGCGTGATTGTGGCGCCGCGTCTGCTGGTACGCAAAGAGCTTGAAGAGGGGTCGCTGATCGCGCCGCTCGGCTTTGTCCGCGTCGATCGCGCGACCTGGATGATGACGAAGGAGTCGCGACGCAACGACGGCGAGATTACGCTGTTCCGCGACTGGCTGCGCGAGGCGGCGCAGCAGTAAGGGGTGTTTAGAAAGTGAATCACGCGCGTAAGGGCGCGTAGCCTGGGCAAAGAAGGGCACGACCAGAGGTGACTTACAGGCAGGTAATAGCCTTCAGGAACGGAGGCGTGGCTCAGGAGCAAATCATCCCTCAACAGCACCGTTTTAACACACAACGGCCGGTATTTTACCGGCCGTTGTGTTAGCTCATTACGCCGTCAGCAGCTGATTCATACGGCGGATAAACTGGTTAGGATCGTCCAGCGTGCCGCGCTCGGCCAGCAGCGCCTGATCCAGCAGCAGCTCAATCCACTCGCCGAAGCGCGTGTCGTCCTGCGTATCCGCCACGCGTTTCACCAGCTGGTGATCCGGGTTGATCTCGAAAATATACTTCACTTCCGGCACCGCCTGGCCCGCCGCGGCGAACAGCTTCGCCATCTGGGTGCTCATTTCGTTGGCGTCGGTGGTGACGATGGCTGGCGTATCGGTCAGACGATGCGTCAGACGCACCTCTTTCACGCGGTCGCCCAGCAGCGTTTTCACGCGCTCCACGAACGGCTCCAGCGCCTTCTCCGCCTCTTTCTGCTCTTCGCTCTCTTCATCCGCCAGCTTGCTCAGCGACTCGTCCGCTTTGCTGACTGACTGGAACGCCTTGCCGTCGAACTCGGTAAGGTAGCTCATCATCCACTCGTCGATGCGATCGGAGAGCAGCAGCACCTCGATGCCTTTCTTGCGGAACAGCTCCAGATGCGGGCTGCTCTTCGCAGCGGCGTAGCTGTCGGCGGTGATGTAGTAGATCTTCTCCTGACCTTCCACCATGCGGCTGACGTACGCTTCCAGCGATACATTCTGATCGGCGCTGTCGTTGTGCGTTGAGGCGAAACGCAGCAGCTTCGCGATCGCTTCCTGATTGGCGCTGTCTTCCGCCGGCCCCTCTTTCAGCACCAGACCGAACTCTTTCCAGAAGGTCTGGTATTTTTCAGCGTCATCTTTAGCCAGCTTTTCCAGCATCTGCAGCGTGCGCTTCGTCAGCGCAGCGCGCAGGGTCTGGGTAACGCGGCTGTCCTGCAGGATTTCGCGCGACACGTTCAGCGGCAGATCGTTGGAGTCGATCAGGCCACGCACGAAGCGCAGGTAGTTCGGCATAAACTGCTCGGCGTCATCCATAATAAAGACGCGCTGCACATAGAGCTTCAGCCCGTGTTTATGGTCGCGGTTCCACATATCGAACGGCGCGCGCGACGGGATATAGAGCAGGCTGGTGTACTCCTGCTTGCCCTCGACGCGGTTGTGGCTCCAGATAGCGGGATCGCTGAAGTCGTGCGCGATATGCTTATAGAACTCGTTGTACTCTTCGTCGCTGATTTCAGACTTATTGCGCGTCCACAGCGCCTGGGCTTTGTTGATCTTCTCCCAGGTGGTGGTGTCGTTCTCTTCATCTTTGCTTTCGATTTCCACCGGCAGCGCGATGTGATCGGAGTATTTGCCGATAATGCTGCGCACGCGCCAGGCGTCGAGGAACTCATCTTCGCCTTCACGCAGGTGCAGCGTGATTTCGGTACCGCGATCGGCTTTGGTGATATCGGCGATGGTATATTCGCCTTCGCCCGCCGACTCCCAGAACACGCCCTCATCCGCCGCCGCGCCTGCGGCACGCGTACGGACCGAGACCTTGTCCGCCACGATAAACGCAGAGTAGAAGCCCACGCCGAACTGACCGATCAGCTGGCTGTCTTTCGCCTGGTCTGAACCCAGGGACTCGAGGAAAGATTTAGTGCCGGATTTAGCGATGGTACCCAGGTTCTCAATCACCTCATCGCGACGCATGCCGATACCGTTGTCCGACAGCGTCAGGGTGCGCTTGTCCTTATCAACAGAGAGACGCACGCGCAGTTCGCCGTCGCCTTCATAGAGGCTGGCGTCCGACAGCGCGCGGAAGCGCAGCTTATCGGCAGCGTCCGAGGCGTTGGAGATCAGCTCGCGCAGGAAAATCTCTTTGTTTGAGTAGAGGGAATGGATCATCAGGTGCAGAAGCTGTTTTACCTCTGACTGAAAGCCACGCGTCTCTTGTCCTTTCATGGTCATTGTTACCTCAACGGAATCAGGTTGAACGAACGTTGAGGTTGATGTGGGGATGGTGCGGAAAATTTCAAGCCGACGTCGTTAACGACGTCGGCAAGCGGTCAGAAAGTAATCTTGTGACGCCCGGCCAGCGAGTGCGACAGCGTCGTGCCATCAACCATCTCCAGCTCGCCGCCTACCGGCACGCCGTGAGCGATGCGGCTGGCGTCGACGCCGTACTGGCCGCACAGCTCGGCGATATAGTTGGCCGTCGCTTCGCCTTCAACCGTAGGGTTGGTGGCGAGGATCACCTCCTTCAGGGTTTCTTTCTCCAGCCGCTGCTCAAGACGGTCTAACCCGATATCCTGCGGGCCAATGCCGTCCAGCGGGGAAAGATGGCCCATCAGGACAAAGTAGCGTCCGGCGAACTGACCGGTCTGCTCAATGGCGTGAATATCCGCCGGGCTTTCCACCACGCAGATTTGCCCGTTCTGCTGACGCCGCGGATTGGCGCAGATGGTGCAAATTTCCTGCTCGGTGAAGGTGCGGCAGTCGGCGCAGTGGCCGATTTCAGACATTGCACGCGTAAGCGCCTGCGCCAGCCGCATGCCACCGCTGCGATCGCGCTGCAGCAGCTGAAACGCCATGCGCTGCGCCGACTTCGGCCCAACGCCGGGCAGGCAGCGCAGCGCCTCCATCAGAGATTCAAGCAGTGGACTGGTTTGCATCAAAACGGCATCTTAAAGCCGGGCGGCAGCTGCATACCGGCGGAAACAGAGGCCATTTTCTCTTTCTGCGTTTCGTCGATACGGCGAGCGGCATCGTTGAATGCGGCGGCGACCAGATCTTCCAGCATATCTTTGTCATCTTCCAGCAGGCTGGGATCGATCTCCACGCGACGGCAGTTGTGCGCGCCGTTGATGGTCACTTTCACCAGGCCTGCGCCCGATTCGCCGGTAACTTCCAGCGCGGCGATCTCTTCCTGGACTTTGGCCATTTTGTCTTGCATTTGCTGGGCCTGCTTCATCAGGTTGCCCAGTCCGCCTTTACCAAACATAGTTTTCTCTCTCAGCTAAGGCCGCATCGCTATCCATGAGACAGCGGCAGCGTGGTCAAACGGGTCGGATACTCTCTTCATCCAGATCGGCGTCAAAGAACCGGCGCAGCGTCTGAATGTGCGTATCGCTAATGATAGACTGTCGCGCCTGCGCCAGCTTCTCTTCGTAAATGGCCTGCCGCCACTCAAGTGGCGTCAATACCGCAGGATTATCATCTTCAATGATAGTCAGTTCAACTGGCTGCCCGGCGGCGTCGCTCAGCGCCGCAGCGAGCACCTGCTGCGCTGAGGTGGAATTCAAATGACGCTGAGTGGAGCGCAGATGCAGACAAACGCCCTGTTCTGTACTCTCTTTCCAGGCATTCAGCGCCAGCTGCTGCACCAGCTTGGGCAGCGGCAGCGCGGCGATTTCCGCCGCCCAGGCGTCGCGCTGCTGCGCTTCTTCCATCAGGCGCGCCGCCAGCTCAGGGGTTTTCTCATGCTCAAGCGCCGAACGCAAGGCTTTTGGCGTCGCTACCGGTTCGGGCGCCGCTTCGACCTGGGTTTGCGCTTTCCAGCGGTACGCCTCTTTTTTCGCCGGCGCCGTTTCCCGCGGACGCGCCTGCGCGCGTTCGGTGACGGATGCCAGGCGCTCCAGCGCGGAGTTGGCCGGCCGCGTCAGGGACGCTGCCGGCTCACTCTTTTTTGGTTTGCTGGCCCCCTGGCGCAGCAGCTGTGTGCGCGCCTGCAGGAGCTGGCTGGTGGTATCAGAGAACGAGCCGTCCGGCGCGGCGGCCGGCGGTGCGGAGACCGGCGGCGCAATGGGTTCCGGCGGTGGCGCGGGCGGTGCCATCTGCGGCTGTGCGGCGGCCTGCGGCGACGGCGCGGCGACTGGCTGCGGCTCCGCCTGCGGCGTCATTGCCGGTCGCGCGACCGGCTCGGCAATCGCCGTTTGCGGATGAAAAGCCAGCGCGCGCAGCAGCGTCATCTCGACGCCCATGCGGCGATCGGGCGCCAGCGGCAGATCTTTGCGCCCCATCAGCAGCGTCTGATAATAGAGCTGAACGTCGGCGGGCGGCACGACGCGCGCCAGTTCGCGCAGCCGCGGCGCGTGGCTCTCTTCTTCATCATTGATCGAGCCGGGCAGCAGCTGCACCATGGCGATGCGGTGCAGCAGACGCAGCATCTCCACCAGCAGCGCTTCCCACTCCACGCCGCGCGACGCAGCCTGGTTGAGCAGCGTCATAACCTGTTCGCCGCTGCCTTCTACCAGCGCCTCAATCAGACCCAGCGGCTGCTCGTCGTCCAGCGTGCCGAGCATCTGGCTGACAATAGCGCCGCTGACGACGCCCTGCCCCATCGCGATCGCCTGATCAGTCAGGCTGAGCGCGTCGCGCATGCTGCCGTCGGCGGCGCGCGCCAGCAGCTGCAGCGCGCGCGGTTCGCTCTCGATCTGCTCCTGCTGCAGCACGTAATCGAGCTGTTTGCGGATCAGTTCGACATCCAGCGCCTTGAGATGAAACTGCAGGCAGCGGGAGAGGATGGTTACCGGCAGCTTTTGCGGATCGGTGGTGGCAAGCAGAAATTTAACGTGCGAAGGCGGCTCTTCAAGCGTTTTCAGCAGCGCGTTAAAACTGTGGCGCGACAACATATGCACTT